>NZ_JAXWCK010000009.1:0-18920 GCF_037349415.1 Anthropogastromicrobium sp. | reverse complement strand
GAGCTTTGTGATATTTCTTTGCACCAGCCATTGCGCCATTACACTGATATTCACACAGATCCGGACGATTAGATACGGTAACGCGTCCAAGCTCGCGCTCATAACCGCAAGCTTCAAATGCGTCTCCAATCTCTCTGGAAATAATGCTAAGTAACTTTTCCATATAAAAACCATACCTTTCTCAAATTGTTTGTAAGATCAAAAGTGGAAAAAGATGCTGCCGAAATTCAACAACATCTTTTTCTTAAAATTTTATTTTACGTCCTTCATGCTGAAGCTGAATCTGCCCATCTTATCCTTACCAAGGCATACAACCTTTACAACCTGTCCTAAGGAAAGAACATCCTCAACCTTCTCTACACGCTTATCAGACATCTTGGAGATATGAACCATACCCTCTTTGCCTGGTGCGAACTCAAGGAATGCGCCGAAGTCCTTGATACTGATAACAGTACCCTCAAGAACCTGTCCCTCTTCGAAATCGCTAGTGATGATTTCAATGGTCTTCATTGCCTTTGCAATCATATCGGCATCTGTACCACAGATAGAAACATTTCCATCATCTGTGATATCAATCTTTACGCCAGTTTCAGCGATGATACGATTGATTACCTTACCCTGCTTTCCAACAACATCACCGATTGTAGCTGGATCAATAGTCATCATCTCGATCTTCGGTGCATACTTTCCAACTGTCTGTCTCGGCTCTGCGATTGCCTTGGACATAACCTCATCCATGATATAGAATCTTGCTTCTCTTGTTCTTGCAATTGCCTCCTCAATGATGGCTCTTGTCAGACCATGAATCTTGATATCCATCTGGATTGCAGTGATACCCTTATGAGTACCTGCTACCTTAAAGTCCATATCGCCAAAGAAGTCCTCAAGACCCTGAATATCAGTCAAAACGATGTAATCATCATCGGTATCGCCAGTAACAAGACCACAGGAAATACCTGCAACCATAGCCTTAAGCGGAACACCTGCTGCCATAAGTGCCATACAGGATGCACAAATGGAAGCCTGAGATGTAGAACCATTAGACTCGAATGTCTCAGATACGGCACGAATTGCATATGGGAACTCTTCTGCTGATGGAAGAACCGGAACAAGTGCTCTCTCAGCCAGTGCGCCATGACCGATCTCACGTCTTCCCGGACCTCTGGAAACCTTTGTCTCTCCTACAGAATAAGCCGGGAAATTATACTGATGCATGTAGCGCTTGCTTGTCTCGTTCTCATCAAGACCATCAATCTTTTGTGCCTCTGAAAGCGGTGCCAGTGTAACAACATCACAAATCTGAGTCTGTCCTCTGGTGAACATAGCGGAACCATGTGCTCTAGGAATCATGTCAATCTCTGCTGCAAGCGGACGAATCTGAGTGATTGCTCTGCCGTCTGGTCTCTTGTGATCCTTTAAGATCATCTTGCGGACAGTCTTTTTCTGATACTTATAGAGAGCCTCACCGAGCATTGGAATCCACTCTGGATGTGTCTCCTCATAACGCTCCTTTAATTTCTCCTTTAATACACGGATATTCTCCTCACGAACCTGCTTCTCATCTGTGAATACAGCCTCTTCCATCTCTGGTCCCGGAATAAAGGAAGTCATATCCTCCCAAAGCTCTGCATCTACATCATATGACTGATAAGAATGCTTCGGCTTTCCACAATCTGCAACGATTGTATCGATAAAAGCAATAATCTTCTGATTGATTTCATGTGCAGCAAAAATAGCTTCGATCATCTTTGCTTCCGGAATCTCATTTGCACCGGCCTCGATCATGATAACCTTATCTCTTGTGGATGCAACAGTAAGCTCAAGATCAGATACTGCTCTCTGGGCGCTGGTTGGATTAAATACAAGCTCTCCGTCAACCATACCAACTCTTGTGCTGGCAGTCGGGCCATCAAATGGAATGTCAGAAATACAAGTTGCAATAGCAGAACCAAGCATTGCAGTGATCTCTGGGCTGCAGTCTGGATCAACACTCATAACCATGTTGTTTAATGTTACATCGTTACGGTAATCCTTCGGAAACAGCGGACGCATAGGACGGTCAATAACACGTGAGGTTAAAATTGCATGCTCGCTTGCCTTTCCCTCTCTTTTATTGAAGCCGCCTGGAATCTTTCCAACTGCGTACATCTTCTCCTCATACTCTACGCTAAGCGGGAAGAAATCAATGCCGTCTCTTGGCTCTTCTGATGCTGTTGCAGTAGATAATACAACGGTATCGCCATAATGCATAAATGCAGCGCCATTCGCCTGAGCTGCTACTCTGCCTACATCTACCGTAAGGGTACGGCCGCAGAGTTCCATAGAATAACTCTTATACATATTGTCCTCATTCCTGTGCATCTTTTTTGCACAACGTTTATCTTTTTTGCAGAAGGTGCCGAAACTACTAAACAGCAGATAAACAGCGCTTATCTGTTCTTGAGCGGTCTCGGAGCACTTCTGCCTTCAAATACGACCATGACAGCGACACTATTTTGTCATCATTTTCCATCGCTGTCTTGATACAAATATAGGGTGGATTTCTCCACCCTAATCGCTAAACTATTCAGAGCCCCTCGATTTTTTCTTTGAATCTGCTTGGCTCTTAATAGTTACAAATTACTTTCTAATACCTAACTTCTCGATTAAGGTACGGTAAGCCTCGATATCCTTGCTCTTTAAGTAGTCCAGCATACCTCTTCTCTGTCCTACCATCATCAGCAGACCTCTTCTGGAATGATGATCCTTCGGGTTCTCCTGAAGATGAGCGGTAAGCTCAGCGATACGTGCTGTTAAGATAGCGATCTGAACCTCCGGTGATCCGGTATCCTCTGGTGTTCTGCCGTAAGCAGCGATAATTTCAGCTTTCTTTTCCTTGGAAATCATTGTTAATTCCTCCTAATATTTTTATTCTGACCTTTGCCCAGGCAATGGTTGGAGTATCCTGTTGCTGGGGCATGGCGCACACATGTGATATACTATCACAGAAATTGCTCTTTGTCAAAGGTTTTTTCTTAATCTCCCATCACATTTTTCATTATGACAGGCGGACCATATTTCCAGCTGCTGACACAGATACCCTTTGACTCAGATGCTGCATGAATGATCTTGCCATTTCCAATATAAATTGCGACATGACCAATCACACCAGGGTAACGGCCGACATAGAATATCAAATCGCCAGGGCGAATCGTATCTTCATCAACAGTCATACCTACCTCTGCCTGCGCACCAGAAAACTCTGGAAGCTGCACGCCAAAGAGTTTATACAGACACATTGTGTAACCTGAGCAGTCCACACCGCCCTCTGCCGTCAGCTGCTTGCCTCCCCAGACGTAAGTGCCGCCATAATATTCAAATGCTTTTCGAATAAGATCCTGTCGAGTTTCTGATACACCATCAAGTGAGAAGTAAATTGCTTCATCAAGGAAATATCCTGTGTAAACTGTTTCTCTTTTTACATATCCGGACAGCTCCGTAACAGCTTCGATCTCAACCCAATCCTTTGTCTCTCCATTTATATCATAGCGCTCACCCTTTAAGAAGGTCGTAATAACGTCTGCACCTTCCTTTGGCTCATATAATGCATCAACAGAATCTGTCAGGATCTCTGCCATATATTTCATACTTGAAAGCGCAAGCTTTCTTGCTTTCTCTCCTGTCGTAACATACTCAGCAGAAACATAACCTGTCGCACCGCCAGACTCAATCTTCATCCAGCCGTCCTTTTCCTCTAAGATTTCTACGGCACAATTTTTGAAAATTACACCGCAAATCTCATAATCAGTTGACGGTCCTTTTCTCATATTCAAATAATTGCGCACACCAGTGATCATACCGAGATTTTTATACTTTTCAAGAACAGCTTCCTTTGCCTCTCGAACTTCTTCACTCTCAGTTGATTCTTCCTCTGTGCTTTCCTCTTCTGATTCTGACTCAGACTCATCTTCTTTTGTCTGACTTTCTGATTCAGAAGACATCTCCAGCTCTGACTCACTTTCAGACGTTTCCTCACTTTGTTTTTCCAAAACAGATTCCCCCTGTGAATCTTCGCCTGTATTTTTGTTATCAGACTCCTTTGTCTGTTCTTCTGTCTGTGTCACAACAGCAGCAGCCTCTGTTATCTTTGGCGGAATGGTCTGCGGTTTTTCTTTGTTTTTTTCAAGATAATACAAAGCTCCAAGGCTCATTACGCCTGCCAAAAATAATATTGTCAGCAGCACAGCTGCAATCAGAAGTCCATTGCCTGAGCCTTTACGCTTTTTCTTCGATGAATCCTTCCTTTTTGCCATCGTTTCCCCTCTCTTCAAAATAAGTAACGCATGCAAGGGTATCTTTTTTTAACTGCTCTTTTAGTGCATCAAGGCCAGAAAAGCGCACCTCTGGTCTCTCATAATGGAAGAGACTGACATCAATTTCCTCACCATACGCCATTTGGCTATATTGTAGCAGATGTGCTTCTAAAAGTAAATCAGATTTTGCGGCATCTTTTTCAACTGTTGGGCGATGACCAACATTTGTAATTGCCTGATATGTGTTTCCCCCAATCTTCACCTTTGAAAGATATACGCCTATTGGAACAAGCAGCTTATCTTCCGGCCAGACAAGATTCATTGTTGCAAAGCCTATAGTATGACCAATTGCTTTTCCGTGAATAACTGTACCACTAAGTGAAAACGGACGGCCTAGCATTTCACACGCATCCTCCATCTGTCCCTCACTGATGCATGCACGAATCCTGCTGCTGCTGATTGGCTCTCCTTTATAAGAGACCTTATCAAACACTTCAAATTCATAACCACATAAGGATGACATTTTTTCTAAAAGTGCTACATTTCCTTTTCGCTCATAGCCAAAACAAAAATCTGGTCCTGCTGCAACAAATGCCGCGCAAAGTTTTTTACATAAAATTTCCTGGATAAAATCTTTTGGCGCAGTATGGCGAACCTTTTCGGTAAATGGATATTCAATGAGATAATCTATTCCATAAGCTTCTAGAAATTTCTTTTTCTCATCGTTTGGTGTCAGCTGACGCACATCCTCACGTCCCGGAATTGGCGGCACAAAAAATGTGAACACTACAGTCTTTAGTCCCTGCTTTTTCTTTTCAAGCAAAGCATTTAAAAGACGCTGATGACCTTTATGGATTCCGTCGAATTTACCAAGCGTGACCGCGGTCTTCTCTGTGATTTGAAAATCCTCTGTATTGCAAATTACCTGCATCGTTGGTCTCCTTTTCTTTATCGCTGCCTGGTATTAATTTCGATAGAATATTTTTACAGGCTTCAGTAAACGACTGCTTTTGTCAAGATGATATACACCTATAAATTCGTCTAGTCCATTATTATTTAGATACAGGCGCACGCAAATATCATGACTGCAAACATCTATAGATGCCTCTTGTAACCCCAAAACAGCATTACTGCCTATCACATTTCCATTTTTGAGCTGTTTTTCAAATTCGTTTGATGCGATTACTTTTGGAAAATGACCAAGGGCAGTGTCAATGCTAATTAAGCGGCTCTCCAGTTCATTTTTATCGGCAAGCTCTTTTATTTTTTCGAGTGTCAATGCCTGTTCTTTTGAAAATCCACCTGCAATAACTCTTGTTAAACTGCTCATGCAGGCTTCACAGCCAAGCTTTTTTCCGATATCGACACAAAGTGTACGGATATATGTTCCGGCAGAGCAGGTGACAATAAAACGTGCCTTGTTGTCTTTTACAGATAAAACCTGAATATCCTTTAACGTGACTGGTACTGCCTTTCGCTCAACAATTTTTCCTTCTCTTGCAAGCTGGTACAATTTTTTTCCATCAATTTTCTTTGCTGAATACATAGGCGGTATCTGATCATAAGTTCCCCCAAAGGAACAAATTGCCTGTATAATCTCTTCCGGCGTTTTTGAAACATCATGTGTCTTTAAAACATTTCCCCAGATATCCTCCGTGTCTGTTTGAACACCAAATGTTACCTCTGCCTCGTAAGTTTTCCAGTGATCCGGCAATAGATCAAATGTCTTTGTTCCAAGACCTAATCCGACAGCCAGAACACCTTTGGCCTGCGGATCAAGTGTACCAGTATGACCAATTTTTTTCTGGTGCAAAATACCTCTAAGCTTTGCCACAACATCGTGTGAGGTATACCCCTGCTCCTTCCAGACTGCAATTAGTCCATTATAATGCTCTGCCTGCATAATCCTCCTTCGGAATGCGATTTACGATCTCCGTAATAATCTCATCCGGCTTCTTATGATAAAACGTGCATCCTGATGCACGAACATGACCTCCGCCGCCAAATGAAACTGCCAGCTCACTGACATTCACAACATGGTTTGAGCGGAAACTACATTTCCATACGCCCGACTCTATTTCATATAAGAATACTGCTGTGTCTACACCACGAATATTTCGAAGCTCACTTACAACGCTGTCAAGTTCTGCTGATGTAATATGAAATCTCTCCATCTCCTTAGTTTCCATATAAGACCATACGAAAAAGCCATCAAGAAGCTGTGCGGCTTTAGATATTGCATAAGCGCTCGCCCTTGTTTCATTAAAGCTCTTCTCATAAAAAGTCTTCTGAATCAAATCAGTAAATGGAATGCCAAATGCAATCAGCTTTGCCGCGCGTGTAAGTGTATCTGGTGTTACATTGGAATATTGGAACACGCCAGTGTCGTGAACCATTCCTGTATAAAGACACATCGCCACGTTGTAGTTGATCTTATCTTCCTCGAAAAGTGTATAAAGTACCTCACATGCAGAACCGATCTCACCCTTTACATAATTGACATCACCAAAAACAGGATTACTTATATGGTGATCAATCATTACACGCTTCTTTGCACTGTCAAAAAGTTCTTTTCCTGCACCAATACGGTCTAAATCTGCACAATCAAGTGAATATACCACATCATATACCTCAGGCTTGACAGTATGACGAATAACTGCTGTATCTGGGAGCATATCAAAAACAGATGGATATGGCTCTAAGTACACGTCTGCCTCATAACCATAATTATCCTTTAAATAGTGATACAGGGCAAGACACGAGGAGATGCAATCTCCGTCTGGATGAAGATGGCCTACAATTGCCGTCTTCCTGACATTTGCAAACTCCGCACGCAGCATCTCTATTGTGTCGTTCGGGCGTTTTTCCATCGCTTATGCCTCCTTTCCCTCGGAGCTTTCTGCCGGCTCTTTAGCTGCAAGCTCATTTGCAACTGCATCAATCAGACCCGTCATATGAACACCATACTCGATGGACTGGTCTAACACAAAAGTAAGCTCTGGTGTGTTTCTCAAATTTACAGATGATGCAAGCATTCTTCTGATATAAGGCTTTGCATTCTTTAAACCTTCCATTGTGCTTTTTTGTGCTTCCTCGTTTCCTAAAACACTGATATAAGCCTTACAATACTTTAAGTCAGGCGTAACTTCTGCCATGACAACTGTTGTCATAGGATGGATTCTTGGATCTTTAATTTCCTGCTGGATAATACGGCTGAGTTCTCTCTGAACCTCAGCGTTAATTCTGATATTTTTAATACTATTTTTACGCATATTTTCTCCTTAACTATCTTTGAAAAGCCATGACATTGCTGCCATGGCTTTGTTTTGTTGCAGCTTATCTCGGAACCTCTTCCATGATATAAGCCTCTACGATATCATCAATCTGAATATCGTTGAACTTTTCAAACACAAGACCACACTCGTAGCCTTCCTTTACTTCCTTTACATCGTCCTTGAAACGCTTTAAGGATGCCAGTGAACCCTCGTAGATCTGCTCGCCTTCTCTGGAAATACGGATCTTGCAGCCTCTCTGGAACATACCATCTGTTACATAGGAACCAGCAATGTTTCCAACACCTGATGCCTTGAAGATCTGACGAACCTGTGCATGACCTATTACCTTCTCCTCGTAGATCGGATCAAGCATACCCTTCATAGCAGCTTCTACATCAGCGATTGCCTGATAGATAACACGGTACAGACGAATCTCAACCTTCTCGCGCTCTGCTACTGATTTTGCCATTGCATCTGGACGAATATTAAATCCGATAATGATTGCATTTGATGCAGATGCCAAAGATACATCAGACTCATTGATTGCACCAACACCACTGTGAATAATCTTAACAACAACTTCTTCATTAGACAGCTTCAATAAGGACTGCTTTACAGCCTCAACAGAACCCTGAACGTCAGCCTTAACGATCAAATTCAGTTCCTTTAAGCTTCCTTCCTTAATTTGGGAATTTAAGCTGTCAAGAGTAAGCTGTGTCTTTGTATCAGCCAAAAGCTTTTCTCTGTTCTCTTTAATAAAGGTCTCAGCAAAGCTTCTTGCCTCTTTCTCATTCTCAGTGTTGACAAAGATCTCACCTGCGTTTGGAACATCATTCAGACCAAGAATCTCAACTGGCATAGACGGAGTTGCTTCTTTTACTCTGCGTCCCTTGTCATCGATCATTGCACGAACCTTACCATAGCATGATCCTGCTGCAACATTGTCACCAACATGAAGTGTACCCTTCTGAACAAGGATTGTTGCAACTGGTCCACGGCCCTTATCAAGCTGTGCCTCGATTACAAGACCTCTTGCCTTACGATTTGGATTTGCCTTAAGATCCTTTAACTCTGCATCAAGCAAGATCATCTCAAGCAAGGTATCAATTCCCTCATGTGTCTTCGCAGATACTGGAACGAAGATGGTCTGACCACCCCAATCCTCTGCAATCAGCTCATACTCAGAAAGCTCCTGCTTTACACGCTCAATGTTTGCAGTTGGCTTATCAATCTTGTTTACTGCTACGATAATATCAACACCTGCTGCCTTTGCATGGTTAATCGCCTCGATTGTCTGCGGCATAACACCATCATCTGCTGCAACAACGAGTACAGCGATATCAGTTGCCTGAGCACCACGCATACGCATTGCTGTAAATGCCTCATGACCTGGTGTATCAAGGAATGTAATATCCTGTCCATTGCACTTAACCATATAAGCACCGATATGCTGTGTAATTCCGCCGGCCTCTCTTGAAATTACGTTAGTTGAACGAATAGCATCCAGTAAGGAGGTCTTACCATGGTCAACGTGACCCATAACGCAGACAACCGGAGGTCTTGAAACCTTTGTCTCTTCCGGATCATCTTCTTCACGAAGAAGTTCCTCAATTACGTCAACCTTTACTTCCTTCTCACAGATATAGTTAAACTCTAATGCAATTTCCTCTGCCTGCTCAAATGTCAGCTCAGCATTAATTGTCATCATGGTGCCCTTCATAAAGAGTGACTTTACGAGTGCTGCCGGCTGCAGCTTCATTGCTTCAGCTAACTCTGCCAGTGTTAAAGTCTCTGGAATTGTAATTGTCTTAATTCCGTCATCTTCTTCTGCCTTTGGCTGTGGCTCTGGCTTCTTACTGTTTTGCTGCTTCATCTTAGAGATATTGCGAGTATTCTCTGTGAATCTGGTATTCTTCTCCTGATTCTGTCTTTCCTTCTCGCGAATCTCACGCTCTTTCTTATTAAGACCTTTGCCGCCTCTTGCCTCGCTCTTGGTCATTCCTGTGCCCATAGAATCAAGATTTTCTCTCTCGGTTCTCTGGCCCCTTGCACCGTCACGTCTCTGACCGTAACCGCCCTGACCATTTCCGTCACGTCTCTGGCCATCTCTCTGACCGTAGCCGCCCTGACCGTTTCCGTCACGTCTCTGACCATAGCCGCCCTGATTATTTCCATCACGTCTCTGACCATCTCTCTGGCCATAGCCGCCTTCTCTTCTCTGACCGCCCTGGCCATTTCCATCACGTCTCTGACCGTCTCTCTGGCCATAGCCGCCTTCTCTTCTCTGACCGCCCTGGCCATTTCCATCGCGTCTTTGTCCATTCTGACCATTTCCGCCATCACGTCTGGAATTATCTCTTCTATTTCCATCGTTTGTGGATCTTGAATCATTTCTGTCGTTTTTTGTATTTTCTCTTGTCATAGTCTCCTTCGGTGCCTCAGTCTTTGCCATCTCCTGTGCTTTTTCTGCCGGCTTTGTGCTCTCTGTTCTCTCAGCAGCCTTTTCCTGCTTATCGACAGACTTTTCTGCCTTGTCACCTTCCGGCTTCTTCGCACTGTCTGGACGCTTCTTTTTAGAAATTGGCTTTGTGCTGTTTTCCGGATGAAACAACAGACGAAGCTTCTTCTTTGGTGCGCCATCCTTGTCAGCTGCAGCATCAGCTGACTCTGCTGGCTTTTTGAATGCCTTACGCACTTCTTCTACCATTGTATCCTGAAGCATAGTTGCTCTTGTTACACCACTCATACCCTTGCTGGAGCATAAGCTGATAATTTCACTTTCTTCTCTTTTTAATTCCTTGGCTAAATCATGGATGTTCAGTTTTGCCATAAATGTATCACCGACCCTTTTCTTTACTTATTGTCCAACTGTTTCTCTATTGCTTTCGCAAAACCGCCGTCAAGAACTGCAAGCGATGCGCGAAACTCCTTTCCGATTCCGTGACCGAGCAGTTCCTTCTGCGAGTAACATGCAAAAGGTACCTGATAATACTTACACATATCACTAAACTTCTTTTTCGTGTTATCAGAAGCATCCTCTGCCACAATAATCAGACGTGCCTTTCCTGTCTTCACTGCCTTTTCGGCTGCAAATTCGCCACTCGCAATTTTACCTGCGCGTTCTGCTAATCCCAAAAGGGATATTACTTTATCGTTCAATCTGCTCCAACTCCTTTTTCAGATCATCGTAGCATTGCTGCGAAACCTCTGTTTTTAAAGCTCGTTCAAGAGCTTTTTTCTTTCTGGCCAGCTCAAGACAAGCCATACTACTGCATATATATGCACCTCGTCCATTTTTCTTGCCAGTCAGATCAAATCCAATCGTTACCCTTTCAGGATCCTCACTCGGTGAGCAAACGATACGGATCAGTTCCTTTTTACTTTTTCTTTCCCCGCATCCCACACACTGACGCATCGGAATTTTTTTTACAGCGGCCACTCTATCACCTCTTATTCCTGAACCTCGTTGTCCTGTGCTGTCTCATCGGACTGCTCAGTTTCTTCTGCTGCGCTAAAGTCGATCTCATCAAACAGACCTTCCTCCTCAGCCTGGCTCTCACTCTTGATATCAATCTTATAGCCTGTCAGCTTTGCAGTCAGACGTGCGTTCTGACCTGCCTTGCCAATAGCAAGTGACAGCTGGCTATCTGGAACTACAACAAGCGCTGAATGCTCATCATCATCAACTGCTACGAAAATAACCTTTGATGGGCTGAGTGCATTCTCAATAAACTGTGCTGCATTCTCATCCCAATTGATGATATCAATTTTCTCGCCGCCAAGCTCATCTACAACAGCATTTACACGAGAGCTGTTAACACCTACACATGCACCAACAGCATCTACGTTCTCATCATGAGAACAAACAGCCATCTTTGTTCTTGATCCAGCCTCTCTGCTGATTGCCTTGATCTCAACAGTTCCGTCCTTAATCTCGGCAACCTCAGCCTCAAACAATCTCTTTACTAACTCCGGACGAGAACGGGAAAGAAGAATCTTTGGTCCCTTCGGCAGATCCTTTACTTCTACGACATAGAACTTCATTCGGGTATTGACCTTATATTCCTCACCCTTAATCTGCTCGCCTGCCATTAAGGTAGCCTCTGCCTTTCCAAGATTTACACTGACATTTACTGTAGTTGACTTTCCATCCTCGCCTCTACGCTCAAAATGTCTTGAAATTACACCGCTTACTAAATCTCTCTCCATTAATTTATAGCGCTCATAAACAGCACGATTTTCTTCCTCTCGCAGCTTCTGAAGGATAATTGCTTTTGCAATCTGTGCAGCAATGCGGCCAAACTCCTTGGAATTTACCTTTACATAAACGGTAGAACCATAAACAGCCCTCTTGTCAAGAATCTTTGCATTAGGAAGACTGATCTGAGTCTGCTGATCTTCTACATTCTCTACTACTTCCTTTGCCATATTGATCTCATACTCGCCTGTATTGTAATCCATATTTACGACAATATTGTCGCTCTTTCCAAAATGATGCTTACAAGCCTGAACAAGTGACTCCTCGATTGCCTTTAAGACAACTTCCTTTCTGATATTCTTCTCTTTTTCAAGGACATTTAATGCTTCCATCAATTCCGTATTCATTATGTTCTCTTTCCTTTCTCTATTTCCTTATCCACTCTTCACAAAGCAATGCAATATGAGTGAATCGTTACCTTGCTTTTAGAAATCTAGCGCCAGACGAATCAACGCAATGTTGCTTCTTTCAAGCACCAGTGTTTTTTCATCCTCCAGCATAAGGGTAACGGTTGTCTTGTCGTATGCGTTAAGCAGCCCGGTATATTCCTTACAGCCTTCTACTGCACGAAACAGTCGAACTTCAACTTCTTCACCAATGCTTCTTGCAAAATCCTTATCCTTCTTTAATGGTCTTCCAAGACCCGGAGAGCTTACCTCTAAAATATAGCTTTCTTCAATACAGTCATCTGTATCTAAAATAGGATCTGCCTCACGGCTTACCACCTCACAGTCATCTACTGCGATACCGCCCTCTTTGTCAATGTAGACACGCAGATACCAGCTTCCTGCCTCTTTAACATACTCCACATCAACCAGCTCAAATCCATGCTTCTGTGTGATCGGCAAAAACAGATTTTCTGCATATGCTTCAATCTCTTCTTTTCTTCTCATACTCCTGCCCTTTCCCGCCGCAAGCCTAATTCTTGCCGTTTGCTGCAGCGTATCTGCCTGTTTTGCAACTACTCTCTGAATAGTTATATTTTCTTGTGGGTATTTACATAGAAAGAGTGGACTCGCAAGCCCACTCTTTACCATAAAAACCTATATAACCTTTATAACATATATTTTCCTAAAGGTCAAGTGTTTTTTAGTCTCCAATAATGTTTACAACACGAACAGGTTCAGTACTGTAATTGTATTTACTGATAGTTACCTGACCAAGAGACAAAGCTGCATGAAGAATTTTGCCGTCTCCAAGATACATAACAACGTGATCAATTGTTCCTGTTGCATCAGCATAAAACAAAAGATCGCCTGGCTTTGCTTCGTTAAGTGTAATTTGTGTGCCTCTTGTTGCCTGCTCACGCGATGTTCTCGGAAGAGAAAAACCTGCACTCGCATAACACTGCTGTACGAAGCTTGAACAGTCAATTCCTCCTGTCAGACTCGTTCCTCCATACACATATGGTGTTCCAATATACTGCTCACCAAATGTTAAGATCTGCTGACGTGTCGGAGAACAATCTGAAATGCTGCTCCACGGAATTGCCTCAACAAGATAAAAGCCTGTCTTTACATAGTCATCATTTATATAACCATATGTACTGTTAAATGCAATTTTCAGCCAGTCTCCGTCTTTTTCTTCCACTATCTGCTTTTCGTTTGCATTAAGTGTCGTCCAAACCTCATACTCAAGACCAGGACCGCTTCTGACATTTAGTTTTTCCGTTGTCACCTCAACCATCTGCATACAGTGCTCAAGTGCAACTTCCTTTGCCTCTTCACCTGTCACACAATTTTCAGACCAAATATAGCCATCAATACCGCCAGAGCTTATGTGCCACCAGCCGTTTCCCATATCCTCAACAAGCTCACCACCGGAATACTTTGTCAGCTTTCCGATAATAGTACCGTCTGTTGTTGGCTGATTTCTTACATTTAGATACGTATTGACTTTTGATGCAATAAACATATTCGTATAATGATTCCACACATCCTCGCGCGGATCTTCATGTTTTTTTACTGTTTTTTCTGCCTCAGAAGCCTTTGTGGCATCCTCTGTTTTTTCCTCTAAAGATGTCTCTTCGCTTTCTGCAACTTCCTTTTTGCTCTCGCTCTCAATAGTCTGCTTCAAATTTTGCTCTGCAAGTGTCTGCTGTTCATTTTGTTCAATTGCATCCTTTGTTTCCTCAGCCGAAGATAAGGAAGGCTTTTTGCCTTCAAAGATGCCAAATCCATTTGTCACATGAAAAGCAGCCGCTGCCACTGCAATAAGTGCCCAAATCACTACAATAACTAACACAATTTTTGTCATACGCTTGTTGCGGCGACGACGTTTTATTTCTTTTTCCTTGCGTCTTCGAAATTCTGCCATCCGAGGGGTTTCCTCATACTCTGGTCTTTTGTGCTCCATGAATCTCACCTTTCTGATGCTGCCCTGCAATACATAACCATCTGCTGCTTACTTTACCTGTTCAGGCTTGGCATCTCTTTTCTTCTTTGTAAGCTTGCTTAGTTCAATTTTTCTTCCCTGAACTTCTGCAAAAACTTTTTCTTTTGCATCAAAGGAATCAGCAAATACAACCTCTTCCCCCTCTTCTAGTTTCAATGCTCTTGTACCTGCTGCAGTTTTTTTCTGAAGCGGAACCTCTTCTGTTGAAAATTTAATTGCATGCTTTTTATTTGTCACAACTGCGACAAGCTCTTTTGAAGCATCTAAAATCGCAACAAGCGCATCGCCTTCTCCAAGCTTCGCCGCTGCGATCATTTTCTTTATGCTGATCAGCTCTGCTCCCAATGTCTTTCTAACCAAACCATTCTTTGTCACAAAAAGGAGTGTCTTTTCCTTCATGTCCTCATCGCTAAATACTGTTAGAATTGTTTCATCAGCACTGCTGTAGTTACACAAATTGTCAATCGGCGCACCCTTATCCTTGACCTTTCCAAGCGGAATTGCATCAGCCTTCAAATAATGAAGAATACCTTCCTTTGTGAATACAGCAAGACGTGAGTTTGTCTTGCATGGCACAAAACGCACATTTTCGCTGCGAAGCTGTTCCTCATTTTTATCAAACAGCGCCTTATCTACAAGCTTTACATAGCCAAAACGGTTCATAACAAATACGACATCTGACACTACAGCCGGCTCTTCTTCAAATACAGCAAGAGATGCATTTGTAACTTTTGTGCGTCTTGGCACCTGATAATGTTCACGTATGCTGTCTAATTCCTTTTCGATTGTCTGATACATAGCCTTTTTGCTGCCTAAAATGCGCTCATATGAAGCAATCTTTGCAATCGTCTTTTTATGTTCGTCCAAAAGTGCCTGTAACTCAAGTCCAATTAGTTTGGATAAGCGAAGCTCCAAGATAGCAGTTGCCTGTGCCTCTGTAAACAAAAGCTTTGCAGCCTGTCTGCGTGATTTTTCAGTGCGGAAATTGATACCCTCTGTGATTCCTTCTGACAGACATGCCTTTGCCATCTTTAAAGTCTTACTTCCGCGGATAATTTCAATAATCAAATCTATCACATCAACTGCACGAATAAGACCTTCCTGAATTTCTCGCTTGTTTTTCTCTTTCTCAAGAAGACTTGTATATTTTCTTGTGTTAATATCAACAAGAAACTGAATGTGGTGTGTCAGAACTTCCTTTAAGCCAAGAACCTCTGGTCTTCCATCTACAATAGCAAGCATATTGACACCAAATGTGTCCTCTAACTTTGTTTTCTTATAAAGACCGGCAAGTATACGCTCTGCATCAGCACCCTTTTTCAGCTCGATCTCAATGCGAATACCTTCTTTTGAGGACTGATTTGAAATGTCCACGATATCCGGAAGCTTTCTCGACTCTGCAAGTGCTGCCACATCGCTAAGGAATTTTCCAATATTGGCACCGACCATTGTATAAGGAATCTCCGTAATTACAATTTTGTCACGGTCGCTCTTTCTTTTTCCGCGCACAATCTCTGCTTTGCCGCGTATTCTTATTTTCCCTCGTCCTGTCTCATAAATAGAAAGCAGCTCGTCCTTGTTTGTCACAATACCGCCAGTCGGAAAATCAGGTCCCTCAATAATATCTAACAAATCTGCCGTAGTCGCATTAGGAAATTCCATCAGCAACTTTTCTGCATTTATGATCTCTCCTAAATTATGCGGCGGTGTACTTGTCGTCATACCAACTGCAATACCTTCGGAACCGTTAATTAAAAAGTTCGGAACACGAACAGGAAGAACAGATGGCTCTTTTTCTGTCTCATCAAAGTTTGGAACAAAATCCACAATATTCTTATCCAGATCTGCCAGATACACTTCCTGTGTAAACTTCTTTAAGCGTGCCTCTGTGTAACGCATTGCCGCAGCACCGTCGCCCTCTATGGAACCAAAATTTCCATGTCCGTCAACAAGTGCCATTCCCTTCTTGAAATCCTGAGAAAGTACAACAAGTGCATCATAGATGGAGGAATCACCGTGAGGATGATATTTACCCATCGCATCACCGACAATACGCGCTGATTTTCGATGCGGCTTGTCTGCATTTAAGCCTAACTCATCCATCGCAAATAGAACTCTTCTTTGAACAGGCTTCAATCCGTCTCTGACATCTGGAACTGCACGCGCCGTGATAACGGACATCGAGTAGTTTATGAAGGATTTTCGCATTTCTGACGAATATTCCGTTGTAATGATTGTTTCTGCCATTTATATTAAATTCCATACCTTTCTTAGTATTTTGTGTATTATAATGCCTACGAATTGCTCCGTTGCTACGCAACTCTCGCAATTCTAAAAAACCTTCGGATTCGCTAATTTTAGTAAGAAACAGCCCATCCGCGCCTATCATGCGCAAAACCGCCCTGTCGGGCTTAATCTCTGCTTCGCAGCTGTTTTGCTTATGAGGCGGCGCTCCTTTCTAGCACACCATTCAGAAAAAACATGCAAGCATGTTTTATTCTGAACGACTGTGCTAGAATGAGCTGTTAAATCATATATCAAGCTGTGCTTCGCGGCCATGCTTATGGATAAATTCTCTTCGCGGCTCAACATCGCTTCCCATCAAAAGCTCTGTCATCTCGTTTGCAAGTCTGGCATCTTCGATTTCGACACGTTTTAAGCAACGGCTCTCTGGGTTTAATGTTGTCTCCCACAGCTGGGACGCATCCATCTCTCCAAGTCCCTTATAACGCTGCAAAGTGAAATCTTTATGCGTTTTTCTGTATTTATCAAGCGCAATGTCATCATAAAGATACTGTTCCTGACCGCGCTTTGGCACTGCCTTATAAAGCGGAGGCATTGCGATATAAACATGACCCTCCTGAATCAGTTCCGGCATAAAGCGGTAGAAAAATGTCATTAAAAGCGTACTGATATGCTCACCATCGACATCGGCATCGGCCATGATAATAATTTTGTCATAGCGAAGCTTAGAAATATCAAAGTCGTTTCCATATCCTTCTGAGAAACCACAGTTAAATGCCTGAACCATGGATTTAATTTCTGCATTTGCAAGCACCTTGTCAATAGATGCCTTTTCTACATTTAAGATTTTTCCTCTGATTGGAAGAATCGCCTGATAACGTCTGTCTCTGGCAGTCTTTGCCGAACCGCCTGCTGAATCTCCCTCTACGATAAAAATCTCACAAAGACTGCTGTCTTTGCTCTCACAGTTTGCAAGCTTTCCATTTCCATCAAATGAATATTTTTGCTTTGTCAGCAGATTAGACTTTGCCTTTTCCTCTGCCTTTCTGATCTTTGCAGATTTTTCTGCACAGCCAATAATACTCTTTAGCACCTCAACATGCTTATCAAAGTAAAGCTCTAGCTGCTCTCCTGTTACGTTAATTACTGCCTTTGAAGCATCCTGACTTCCAAGCTTTGTCTTTGTCTGGCCCTCAAAAATAGGATCTGGATGCTTAATTGCAATAATGGCAGTCATACCGCAGCGCGTATCTGGTCCTGTAAATTTTGCAGGATCCTTTAAAATGCCAAGCTCTTTTGCATAGCTGTTTATTTCCTGCGTGAATTTTGTCTTAAAACCAGTCAGATGTGTTCCGCCGTCTGTATTGTAAATATTGTTGCAATAGCTAAGAAGCTTTTCTTCAAACAGATCCACAAACTGGAATGCAACTGTTACCTCTATTCCATCACTCATTCCTGTATAGGTGATAATATCATGAACTGTTTCCTTGCCCTTATTCAGCTCGCGGATATAAGCAGAAATTCCATCTGGCTCATAATAGGTAATACTCTCCTCCTCACCGCTTCGCTTGTTATTAAAGACAATTTCCAGACCTGGATTTAAATAAGTTGTCTCATGCAGACGACTCATAATTGACTGTGCTGAAAAACGTGTTCGCTCAAAAATTTCAGCATCTGGCTTAAAATTAATCCATGTTCCAGTTTCCTTTGTTCTTCCTTTTTTCGGGAGAAGGCCGTCCTTTAGTTCAATTACCGGCGTTCCTCTCTCATATTTATCATAATAAACCCATCCGTCTTTTGCGATATGGATCTCCAAATATTCAGAAAGTGCATTGACAACGGAAGATCCTACACCATGAAGTCCTCCGCTTGTTTTATATGCTATATTATCAAATTTACCTCCTGCATGCAGCGTCGTAAAAATAACACGCTCTGCAGATACACCAAGCTTGTGACGATCAACAGGAATACCACGGCCACTGTCCTTTACCGTAACAGATCCATCATTTTCCAATGTCACCTCTATATGATTACAAAAACCTGCCAAATGCTCATCAACGGCATTGTCTACAATCTCATATACCAAATGGTTTAAACCAGAGACAGATACGCCTCCTATATACATACCTGGACGCTTGCGGACTGCTTCAAGTCCCTCAAGCACCGTAATACTGTCTGCATTGTATGCGTCTTTTTTTGCCATCTATATTTCCTTCCTTATCTCATCATCTCAATCATCTCTTATGTCCGTTAATTTTATACCATTGAGTGATTCTTTCTGTCAAGCTGTTTTCCGAATGGGATGTCCCGCAAATTGGAACTTTCCACTCATTTATACTTGTTTTATGAACTTATGTTTGGTTTTATTCTCAAAAAAAATGCTCTGCAACTGCAGAGCACAACAGCTTGTAGGAGAATCGAACTCCTGTTTTCGCCGTGAGAGGGCGACGTCTTAAC
>NZ_JAXWCK010000008.1:0-3638 GCF_037349415.1 Anthropogastromicrobium sp. | reverse complement strand
TAAACCGCGTAATGTACGACTGCACAGGAAAGCCGCCGGCAACAATAGAATTTGAGTAACAAAAAAGCTCTTTACCTATTATTAGAGCGTTAAGTATACCCGTTGGAGAACATGATGTTTTCCAACGGGTTATTTTAAGTCAGTTTGAATTAAGTTCAGAAAGGGGACTTTATGTATAATACTATTGTAACACTTAAAAAAGGCGAAGGCCGAACGATCAAATCTGGCGGTGCCTGGATCTTTGATAATGAAATAGAAACTATTATGGGAAGATTTACAAACGGAGATATTGTGACAGTACATGATTTCGACGGATATCCTATGGGAAATGGTTTTATCAATCAAAATTCTAAAATTCGCATACGTATGATGACTCGCAAAGCAGATCAGGTAATTGATCATGATTTTTTAACAATGCGCGTGAAAAATGCATGGGATTACCGTAAGACAACGGTAGATACTTCATCTTGCCGAATTATTTTTGGTGAAGCAGATTTTCTTCCGGGACTTGTCATTGATAAATATGAAGATGTTCTGGTAGTGGAATGTCTGGCTCTTGGCATGGAAGCTTTTAAAGAAGAAATTGTGGAAATTTTAAAGGAACTTCTTCTAAAAGATGGCATCTTAATCCGCGGAGTCTATGAGCGCAGCGATGCAAACGAGCGCACAAAAGAGGGACTGCCAAAGGTAAAAGGCTTTATCGGGGATGAATTTGACACTACTGTGGAAATTATTGAAAATGGTGTGCATTATCTTGTAGATGTGGCAAATGGTCAGAAAACAGGATTTTTCCTTGATCAGAAATATAATCGTCTTGCTATGCAGCGTATATGCAAAGGCAAAAAGGTATTGGATTGTTTTACCCACATGGGAACATTTGCGTTGAATGCAGGTATTGCCGGTGCAAGTGATGTTACTGGACTTGATATTTCTGAATACGCAGTTTCTCAGGCAGAAGCCAATGCACGCTTAAACGGACTTCAGGATACAGTTCACTTTCGCTGCGCGAATGTGTTAGATGAATTACCAAAACTTGCTGCAGCAGGCGAAAAATATGACGTAGTTATTCTTGATCCGCCTGCTTTCACAAAATCAAGAGAAGCTACTAAGAATGCAATCAAAGGATATCGTGAAATCAACATGAAGGGACTTAAGCTTGTAAAAGACGGTGGCTATTTGGCTACTTGTTCCTGCTCTCATTTCATGACACAGGAGCTGCTAGCAAAAACCGTAAAAGAAGCAGCAAAAGCAACCCATAAAAGACTTCGTCAGGTGGAATTTCGCACACAGGCTCCAGACCATCCGATTCTGTGGGCAGCTGATGAAAGCTATTATCTAAAGTTCTTCATTTTCCAGGTGGTGGAGGAGAAATGAGCCATTGGGGACAGGAACGGTGGATTTTTACCTGTCCCCGATGGCTCGCCATCGTCTTATTTATTCTGAAAATTTATCACCGTAATGAATATGCATGTCTTCCCAGTCAGTAAATAATACATAGAATACTCGACCGTATTGTTGACTATTTACGATTCTTCCATGATCAAGTACAGAAAGATAAGAGCCGTCAGCTTTTCGAAGATGAAAGTGAATATAATCATTTTCGTTGCCGCTGTCAATTTGTTCCCAAATGCTTGATTCTATCTTTTGCTGTTCATCTTCCCTAATCAGGTTGCGAAAGCTTTTTTTGGCAAGCCTAAATAGTTCATCCATATTTTTATAGCCTGTCATGCGAAGAAACTCGTGGTTTGCATAAAATAGCTCGTCATCAGTTTTGTCAGCTCTGTATATAATAAAAGCGCCCGGAAGATGTTCGGAGATATCCTTGAGGGCAAATCCAAGTTGTTTGCGAGCACCTAACTGAAGACCATTTCTATAAGCCATGCATCCATTTTTTCCATGAAGTTTTATCTCATAAAGAGCAGCATCTGCACAGCGCATGAGCTGAGAACGGTTTGAAGCAAAGGCTGGATATTCAGCATATCCGAGCGAAATATAAAATTGATATTCCTTTCCATTGCATGAAAATACCTTTGGAATTTTTACAAATTGCTGCAATTGTTCTTTTACATCGTCATATGTGCAATTAGGCAGAAAAATACAGAACTCATCACCACCGTTTCTTCCTAGTAATGCATTAGATGGAAAAAAGTTTTTCATACTATCAGCAAGATTTTTTAAAGCTTTGTCGCCGTAGGCATGTCCATAGATATCATTGATAAATTTAAAGTCATCTATGTCAAAGAGTGCGACTACAAAATGTGACTTTGGATTTTTTGCAATCATTTTTTCCGCTAATTCATCAAATCCATAACGATTGTAAATATTGGTAAGAGAATCCATGTGTGCCAGAGCTTGAAATTTGTTTTTATTTTTTTTCGATGATAACCATACCCAGGTAAGACATGACATAATCAATACGATAGAAGTAAAAAATCCAATGATAGCACGAAAATTGATGGTGTCAAGAGTTTTAGTTACGGTTCACGCGTCTTGCTAGATCTGGACAAATTTCATGCTTACATGAAAATTTGTTTTTCTTAAATAAAGGTTGTCAAATATTTTTGTATTAGGTATAATGAAATAGTTAAATGGCATCGGAAAAATCAGTAAGTCCAAAATTAAGGAAAAGAATAAGGAGGAGTTTAATATGAATGTTACTAAAATCAGACGTCCAGCTGACATGGAGAGAATTACAACGCCAAAGCTTGCCAAGGCTTTTATTGAGGAGCAGGTTGCGCTGATTAAAGAGCAGGTGGGAGATAAGAAGGTTCTTCTTGCACTTTCTGGTGGAGTTGATTCATCTGTTGTTGCAGCACTTTTAATTAAAGCAATTGGTCAGCAGCTTGTATGTGTTCATGTTAATCATGGTCTGCTTCGCAAGGGTGAGCCAGAGCAGGTAATTGAAGTGTTCCGTAATCAGATGAATGCAAATCTGGTTTATGTTGATGCAACAGATCGTTTCCTTGATAAATTAGCAGGAGTTGATGATCCTGAGAAGAAGAGAAAAATTATTGGCGGAGAATTCATTGAAGTATTTGCTGAAGAGGCAAGAAAGCTTGACGGAATTGAATTCTTAGCACAGGGTACAATTTGGCCGGATATTCTTGAGTCAGAAGAAGGCATTAAGGCACACCACAATGCAGGCGGACTTCCGGAAGATATGGATTTTGAGCTTGTAGAGCCAGTTAGAATCCTTTTCAAAGATGAGGTTCGTGTTGTTGGTGACGAACTTGGTCTGCCTCACGATATGGTTTATCGTCAGCCATTCCCAGGACCGGGACTTGGTGTTCGTTGTCCAGGAGCTATTACACGTGATCGTCTTGAAGCAGTGCGCGAGTCTGATGCAATTCTTCGTGAGGAGTTTGACAAGAACGGACTTGCAGGAAAAATCTGGCAGTATTTCACCGTTGTTCCAGAATTTAGATCAACAGGAATTAAAAACGGAAAGCGTGCTTTCGAGTGGTGCTGTATTGTACGTGCAGTATGTTCAACTGATGTTATGACAGCAACAGCTGCTGAGATTCCACATGAAGTGATGGTTCATATTACAGATCGTATCACACATGAAGTTGCAGGAATCAATCGTGTTCTGTATGATTTTACACCAAAGCCTACAGGAACAGTCGAGTTTGAATAAA
>NZ_JAXWCK010000007.1:0-42283 GCF_037349415.1 Anthropogastromicrobium sp. | reverse complement strand
CATTGTCCGATAATTGCAAAAAGTTTCTTGGCTTTCCCGCCCGACTTTTGTAAAACCGCCTCCATTTTCCTTTGCCCGTTTGTAAAAGCCCTGATAAAATTGCTTTGGAAGTGTATTCTCATACATGCGAAGCGAGCTGTAAAGAAGTGTACCATCCTCCCCAGAAATTTGTATATCAATATCATATTCTGCGGTAAGTTCATCAAGCTGCTGCTCCATCACACTTAGATTTCCCAGCTGATCATCCAAAATCTGCTCTACTTTGTCATTCGCATTGTTAAGTGTATTCTTTTTTGCTGCCTTATAGATATCATCCAGATAAACTGTCTGCAACAAAAACAGCAAAAGCAGGAGAATTGCCAAAAAGACAAGAAGTCCGGCAAATATCCCCCACTTAATGCTCAAATGCTTTCTTTTAAATATGATCATCGAAACGATACCCCACTCCCCTTAACGTTACGATACAGCTTCTATATTCCTCAAGACTGCTTCCAAGACGTTTAATATGTGTATCCAACGTTCGGTCATCTCCGTATCGTCTACCACAAGAAGCCTCGCCATATTAAACCTCCCTGAGTGATCTATATAATGAAATGATACCTAGGGTCTCAAGATCGCAAGCTTTTCATGCAAGCATGATCAGCTTGTGACTTTTCGACCCTAGTATCATATTACAGTCCAAGAAACTCAAGCACGGTCTGCTTCATCTCATCTCTGTCTACAACAGTATTGTGAAGAACGGCTGCGCTGCGAATCTCTTCTACTGCGGCTGGAATCTTTACACCAGAAATGCGGCAAAGCTCGTCAATCAAAGCAAAATCCTCGCCGTTTTCATACTTGCTGTCAATTGCGGACATAACGCTTCTGGCAAACTTATATGGGCTTGCGGTGGAGGCGATCAATGTCTTTGTTGTATCGCCTGTCTCAGCCTTATACTTTTCATATACGGCAGAGGCTACTGCAGTATGGGTATCCATCACATAGCCGTCACTCTCATATACGCTCTTGATCTGTGCTGCAGTCTCGTCCTCATTTGCATAGTTTCCATAGAAATCGCCAAGTCTCTCTGCCATTTCCTCTGTGATGGTATATTTTCCGTTCTTAGACAATGATGCCATAAGCTCTGCATTTACAGCTGAGTCATCACCTGCAATACGATAAATCAATCTCTCTAAGTTGCTTGAAATTAAAATATCCATAGATGGAGATGTTGTTAAAATAAACTCTCTGTTTCTATCATAGCTTCCGCTTCTAAAGAAGTCAAATAAGACCTTGTTATCGTTTGATGCGCAGATCAATTTTCCAATCGGCACACCCATGTTCTTTGCATAGTAGGCAGCTAAGATATTTCCAAAGTTTCCAGTCGGAACAACTACATTTAACAGCTCGCCATCCTTTAACTCACCGTCACGAAGAAGGTTTGCATAAGCGTATGCATAATAAGCAACCTGCGGAACAAGACGGCCAATATTGATGGAGTTTGCAGATGAGAACTGGAAGCCGCCTTCTGCAAGCTCTTTTTCGAGTTCCTTATCACCAAACAGTGCCTTTACACGGCTCTGTGCATCATCGAAGTTTCCGTGAATGCCAACTACCTTTACATTCTTTCCCTTCTGTGTTACCATCTGCTTTTCCTGAACAGCGCTGACACCGCCCTTTGGATAGAATACAACAATTCTGGTGCCTGGTACATCTGCAAAGCCTGCCATAGCAGCCTTTCCGGTATCACCGGAAGTTGCAGTCAAAATAACAATTTCTTTATCACAATTGTTCTTCTTTGCTGCCGTTACCATTAAATGAGGAAGGATTGAAAGCGCCATATCCTTAAATGCAATTGTCGGACCGTGGAACAGCTCAAGATAATATGCGCCTGCCTTCTTTACAGTCGGTGCAATTGCCGGTGTATCAAAACGATCATTATAGGCATTCTTAATACAAGTCTTTAATTCCTCTTCTGTATAATCTGTCAAAAACTGCTTCATAACTTCGTAAGCCACTTCCTTATAATCCATGGCTGAAAGTTCTTCCATTGTCTTATCGAGCTTTGGAAGTGCGTCCGGAACGAACAATCCACCGTCCTTTGCCAATCCCTGCAGAATTGCCTGTGATGCTGTATATGCCTGCTTGTCTCCTCTGGTGCTATAGTATAATACTCCCATCCTTCTCCTCACATTCTGCTGCAGAAGCAGCCTTTTTTGCTATGTTAGACGGCTAACCGCCGTTGCTCACAAGTATATCAGACTTTCTTTACCGCGTCAACACTCTACTATACAACAAAAATGAGACTTTCAAAACTCTTTTTTAAGATTTCTATAAGGTTTTGGCTCTCCCCTTTTTTTCCCTGTTTCTGTCTGCTATACTGGTCGCATCTTACACTTTTCAGAAAGGAACAATATCATATGACTACTGCAACTATATCGAAAAAAAAGACGCGCCGTCCCAGACGCATCCTTTTCATCCTGCTGCCGATTCTCCTTATTCTGGTTCTCGGCTTCAGTATTTTATTCTTTTTAAGTCACCAAAATCTTCTCTTCCAGTTTAGGAATAATCTCGCTGCCACGTTTCATCAACGCAGCCTCCCACAGACCGTTTCCGTCTCCTCATACACCGTCCAGCTTGATGATCTTCTTTCTGATCCGAACTGCACAAAGAATCAGGCGCTGATGCTTATCAATGACGAGTATCCGCTTTCCGATTCTTTTCAGCCGGAAATCTCTTACTATAAAGATACGGATGTACAGATGAATTCATGCATTCAGGACGCTTACGCAGCCATGTCTGCCGCCGTGCGAAAGCTATTTGACGTACCGCTTTATGTGCGGGAAGCATACCGTACCGCCAAAGAACAAGAAGAGAAAACAGAGGAAAACAGCGCGGTTGCCGCTGAAGTCGGCGCAAGCGAACATCAGGCAGGTCTTGCGCTCGATCTTTATGTCCCACAGTTCGGCGGATGGGCTTTTACAAAATCGGCAGCCGGACGTTTTGTTGATACCAACTGCCGGGATTATGGTTTTATCGTCCGCTATCCGTCCTACGGAGAAAAGCAAACTGGCATCCCTTACGAACCGTGGCATCTGCGCTATGTCGGCCTTCCCCATTCCCAGATCATCATGGACGAATATCTGACTCTCGAAGAGTATATTGACTTGTTGGAACCAGGTTCCTTTTATCAGTATGGTTCTTATCTAATTTCCCACCAGAATGGCAGGGTCATCGACGCGCCATCCGGCTGGAAACATGTAACCGTATCCGAAGATAATCTCGGCGGCTACTTATTTACGTGGGAGCTTTAACATCACAGCAAAATTTATGTAAACTTTATAGATTAGAAAGCAAGCAGTCCTTATATTTCTCTCGTGTACTCCTTCAGCCACTCATTCTCCTCTGGTGTCATGTATGGAGAAATCTTCTCATAAACCATCTTATGATAGTCGTTGAGCTGCTTTACATCCTCTGCATTTAAATACTGCTTGTCAATACCGTCAAGGTCAATCGGAACATATGTAATGTTCTCAAAGCCCATAAACTGACCGTACTGGTTCTTCTCACCCTTAACGCAGATAAGCTCATTCTCAGTGCGGATTCCGTACTGATCCTGTAAATAGATACCTGGCTCATCTGTTGTTATCATGCCTGCTTCAAATGGATTGTCAAAGCCTGGACGATACTGCCAGCGGAAGCTGTTTGGTCCCTCATGAACGTTTAACAGATATCCTACGCCATGACCTGTTCCACACTGATAGTCAAGATTCTCCTTCCAGATTGGCTCACGGCAGATTACGTCAAGACTGATGCCGTTGCAGCCGTAAAGAAATTTCACATTTGCCAGATTCAGGTTACTCTTAACTACCATGGTGAAGTGCTTTTTCTGGATATCAGAAATTGGTCCTAACACGAATGTTCTTGTAATATCTGTTGTTCCAGTGTCGTAATGACCGCCTGAATCAACTAAAAGCATACCCTGTGGCTCTAGCTTTGCTGCCGTATCCGGCTCTGCCTTATAATGCATCATTGCTGCATTTGCATTATAACCTGCAATTGTATCAAAGCTGATATCACGATATCCTTCCATCTGCTCACGAAGACTTTGCAGATAGTCTGATACACTAACCTCATCCATCGGAATCTTTCCGACATTCTTCTTTAACCAATACATAAACTTAGTTACGGCAATACCGTCAAGAAGATGAGCCTTTCTTGTATTTTCAAGCTCAATCTCGTTCTTGATAGCTTTCATCAGCTGAGATGGATTTGCCTTGCTTACAATATGAACAGTCTCAGACAGTGCATTTGTGATGCGATAATTTACCTTTCTCTTATCAAGAAGAACACTGCTGTGCTCAGGAATAGTCGCTGCATATGCATAGACGTCCTCATATGGGCGAATGGTAATGCCGCACTCTGCTGCCATCTCTTTAACTGCATCGCTTAATGCATTCTCCTCAACAAACCACATTGCATTTTCTTTTCCGATTACAAGGAAAGAAAGCACAACAGGAACGTGTGGAATATCATTTCCTCTGACATTTAAGATCCATGCAATATCATCAAGTGTACTGATGATGTGATACTGTGCCTCTTCCTTTTCCATCTGCTCACGGACACGTGCAAGCTTAGAAGCAGTTGCTTCGCCATTAAATTCGTCCTTTAAGACATCGGCTGGCTGATGAACAAGTGCCGGACGATCTGTCCACACCTCATCTAAAAGATCCTTATCAGTCTTAAGACTTCCATGCTTCTTTGCTGCGATCTTTGCAAACTCCTTTGCATCATTTGTATTGACTACTCTTGCGTCAAAACCGATGCACTGTCCTTCCTGCAGCTTTTCATCTAAATACTGCATAACAGTCGGAACGCCTTCCTGTCCCATCTTCATAAGGCCAAAGCCTGATCCTTCGATCTGAGCTGCTGCCTGAATAAAGTAGCGTCCGTCTGTCCAAAGCCATGCTTCTTCCTGTCCAATAACTGCTACACCTGCAGATCCAGTAAAACCAGTTATAAACTTTCTTGCCTTGAAGTACTCTACCACATATTCAGACTCATGAAAATCTGCTGTTGGAATGTAGTAATAATCAATTCCCTCTCTCTTCATGATTGCCCGCAACGCGGTAATTCGTTTGCTGTCCATTTTTTCTCCTTTTTCCTTTGCGTCTGTCCGTTCTCATTATTACAATCAGTCAATTTAGCCGATTCTTACTTATTATTTTTGTCTTCAGCCTCTGCATGAAGCTTAGTTAGATGCTGCACAATCGTTCTTTCATATCCATTCTCAGATGGGCGATAAAAATGCTCATTTTCAATGGTATCAGGCAGATACTGCTGTTTCACATAATGGTTTTTATAATCGTGCGCATACTTATATCCATCTCCATGACCAAGCTTTCCTGCACTCTTATAGTGTGTATCCTGCAAATGTGACGGCACTGGCGGTGTCTTATGATTCTGTACATAATTCATCGCCTCTGAAATTGCCATATACGCAGCATTGCTCTTTGGTGCACATGCCACATAAGTAGCAGCATGTGACAATATAATCTGCGCTTCTGGCATACCAATACGCTCAATGGCCTGAGAAGCCGCAACTGCTACGACAAGTGCCTGAGGATCAGCATTTCCCACATCCTCCGATGCACAAATCATGATACGACGTGCTATAAAGCGGATATCTTCACCTGCATACAGCATACGCGCCAGATAATAAACTGCGGCATCAGGATCAGAGCCACGCATACTTTTAATAAATGCACTGATCGTATCATAATGATTATCGCCGCTCTTATCGTAACGCACAGCACGCTTTTGAATACATTCCTGCGCCGTATCAAGTGTGATATGAATCATTCCATCGTCAGAGCGGTCCGTCGTCAGCACTGCAAGCTCAATGCCATTTAATGCGGCGCGTGCATCACCGTTTGCAGCATCACTTAAAAATTCAGCGGCATCATCATCAAGCATAGCATGATAGCTTCCCATACCACGAACAGGATCGCTCACGGCACGCTTAATCAGCTCTTTGATATCTTCCTTTTCCAAATTGTGCAGCTCAAAAATAATGGATCTGGAAATCAGAGCTGGATTTACTTCAAAATATGGGTTTTCTGTCGTTGCGCCAATCAAAATGATTGTTCCATCCTCTACAAATGGAAGCAGATAATCCTGCTGTCCTTTATTAAAACGATGAATCTCATCAATAAAAAGAATAGTCCTGCGTCCGTACATTCCCTGAAGGTCTTTTGCACGCTTTACTACGTCCTCCATATCTTTTTTTCCGGCTACAGTTGCATTAAGCTGTGTAAACTCAGAGCTTGTCGTATTGGCGATCACCATCGCAAGCGTTGTCTTTCCTGTTCCTGGCGGACCATAAAAAATAACGGAGCTAAGCTTATCTGCCTTAATTGCGCGGTACAGCATCGTATTCTTCCCGATGATATGCTTTTGACCAACAACTTCATCAAGTGTTTTTGGACGCATACGCGACGCAAGCGGTGATTCCTTTTGCTGAGTTTCTCTCATATAATCAAATAAATCCATACTCATTGTCCTGTCCATCTCTTACTATTCACGGTGGAGACTGGCAAATCACTTTGCAAGTTTCTTTGTGAACTGTATCCAATCTTAGCACGTTTAGCAGCAAAAAACAACTATGCAAACAGCAATTCCTCAACAGTAACAAATTCATATCCCTGACGCTGCAATTCATCAATCACAATAAAGGCAGCCTGCACACTTGTCTTATAAATATCATGCAATAAAATAATATCCCCCGGCTTAACCTGACGCAAAATATCTGCTGCGATCTGTTTCGTATCTGTGCGCTTCCAGTCAAGCGGATCAACATCCCAGTAAACTGCAATCATATTTTGCGGACAATCTTTTTTATGATCCCATTCTCCATACGGTGGTCTTAAGTAAATAACTTCCTGCCCTGTAATCTCCTTAATTACATCATTTGCTGCCTTTACCTGTGAACATGCCTGACTGCTGCTTAACATATTCAGCTGAACATGACTATATGTATGATTTCCAATTAAGTGACCTTCCTCACTCATACGGCAAATCAACTCTGGATTTTGCTCTGCCTTCTCACCAATCACAAAAAAGGTGGCACGCACTTTTCTTGCCTTAAGCCCATCAAGCAGTAACGCTGTTGTCTTAGCATCCGGACCATCATCAAATGTAATAGCAACCTTTTTTTCGTCCCTCTGCCAGACGATTTGCTCAGACTCTCCTTCTGCCAATACATAAAAGCAACAGGAAATAAGTACTGCTACGGACAAGAGCATTACTATACTCCGAATTTTATTTACTTGTGTTTTGTATATTTTTGACTGTTTGGACATACCAGACTCTTTCTTTATGTCTTACCTATTTTTATGTCACATTCAAGTTTCTAATGCATTGCACTCGAACCATTTGCCTAGATATCGGGACACATACAAAAAGGCACACCAGCCTTCTAAGCTGATGTGCCAATGTAAAATCAAATTTACTGTGCCTTCTGCATCTGAACCTGAGGTTCTTGAGTCTCTGCTTCGGAAGAACCCTCCTCTGTATCTGCCTCAGTCGTATCAGTAATAGTTGAACGATCTGCCAGTGTTACAGTAATCTGAGTCTCTGTATACTGGTTGCCGTTTGGTCTTTGGACTGTGATTGTAACACTCTCACCTGCTGCGTAGTAAGAAAGTGCAGATCTAAGTGTTTCAAAACTAGATACCTTCTGTCCATCAACTGCGGTAATGATATCATTCAGCTGCAGTCCCGCATCAGATGCCGGGCTTCCCTCTGTGATCTTCGTTACCATTGCGCCTTCTGGCATACCAAATCTCTGTACATACTCAGCCGGTACGTCAACGCCCTGAATGCCAAGATATCCTCTCTGATCCTCGTCTACCTGAACCTTTGTCTTCTGGTTCATCATGTTGTTGATCAGATCCTCTACGGAAGAAATCGGAATTGCATATCCCATGCCCTCTACGCCTTCACCTGAGCTCTTTGCAGAGTTAATTCCAATCAGATGACCGTTTGCATCAAACAGTCCGCCGCCGCTGTTACCAGCATTGATAGCCGCATCAATCTGCATCATACTTCTTGTTACATTATCATCAGATGTAGTTACGTCCTTGTTAAGTGCACTTACATGACCAAATGTGGTAGTCTGACCAAGACCAAGTGCATTTCCGATTGCCATGACACCCTGACCAACCTTAACATCATCAGAATTGTCAATAGTAGCAACAGAAATTGCATTTAAGGTATCCTCTGGAATGTCAGACAGCTTTACTGCCAAAACTGCGATATCTGCATCAGAATCGGCACCCTTTAAGTTTGCCTCTACCTCAGTTCCATCAACAAATGTGACTTTTCTTTCCTTGGTGGAAGCTGTATAGCTGTAATACATTGTGTTGCCTGATTTGTCATATACAGCAACATGGTTATTTGTGACGATCAGAAGCTCATCCTCTGTCTTTCCGATAATTACACCTGAACCATATGCCTCAGACTCCTGTGTTGATGTCTGGTTCTGATTCTGACCATTTCCATAGAAGAAATTAAAGAGATCAGAACCACCGTTTGATGTACTGGTAACTTCAATTACATTTGTTACAGAAACAACCTGCGGCAGGCACTGTGCGGCCAGATCTGAATAATCAGTAAGGGAAGATGCCACAATATCAGGTGTTGTCTCATCCTTTGAAAGATTCATTGTGGATGCTGCCTGAACGGTATTTTCTGTGTTCTGTGTCAGAAGTGATCCGCCCCAGAAGCTTCCGCCAATAACTGCAACACCTGCAAGAACTGCTGCTGCCTTGTGCAGATTTCTTCTTGACTTATTTTGTCTTCTCTGCTTTCTATTTCCTTTATTTTCATTATTGTTGTCATAATTAAAATTGGTTTCTGGATACATCATAGTAGAACCTCCTATATAATAAGCCTTGCATTTAGCTTGGCTTTGTTTCTTTGTTATGTCTATATACTATCAGTGATCTGTGTTTAAATTGTGTACTTTTCTTTAAGCATTCGTGAAAAAAAGCCCCATATACCACATATTTGTGATATACAAGGCTTTTTAACTTTATATCGTTTCTGTATTTACTGTCCGACTCCAAATGCTTTCTGAATGGTATAGCTAATGTCTTTTACTGTCTGGGATGGTTCATATCCATCATCGCCAAACAAATATGTGTGAAGCTTCTTTACATCTCCTGCCAGATCAGTGCAGACTAATGAATCCTTTACGCCAAAGACACCAAGCGTTCCAAGTGTCAGATCATACGTATACGGGAATCCTTCTGTATCAGTAATACTATAGCTGTTTACATCTGCTGCCAGAGCAAACAATTCATCATTCGACAGCGTTGTATTGATATTTGGACACGCATAGCGCACTGCTGTAAGAAGTGCTGACGGTGACGCTACCTTTGCCTGCTGAAGCATCTTATCGATTACTTCGCGCTGACGGCTTGTTCTTCCCATATCCATACCTGTCGTATAACGGTTACGACAATATGCAACTGCATATACACCATTACAAAGCTGATAACCTGCCTGTTCCAGCTGAGGCTGCCAGATACCTGTTGCCTCCTCGATCTCCGTGATGTAACCTGTAATATATCCCTTTTCAACTTCTTCCGGAGTGATATCAAGATAAATGCCGCCGATCGCATCAATAACACGAATAAGTGCTGCCCAGTTAACTACAACAACATCCTGAATCTGAAGATCAAGATTCATATTGATCATACTGATCATATCAGTGTCGCTTCCCTTTGCAAACTCAGAATTTGCAAGGTCAAATTCATCTCTTGAATACATCTTAAGAAGTGTATCACGATAAATAGACACCAGCTTAACTTCCTTTGTTTTTACATTGATGCTGCAGATCATCATAACGTCAGACTGAACACCATTTCCACCGCCAAGATTAGCCTGATCTCTTGCATCAACACCAACTAATAAAATATTCCAGTAACCATTTACTGTTTCCTGATGACTTAAAATATCATCGACTGTCGTAGCCTGTGTAACCTCACTTACATTGATCACACTTCCAGGCTTTGCAGATGAAGACTCTGGCACACTTTCCTGCTCACCAGATTTTTCAGACTCTTTTTCCTGTTCCTTGCTTTGCGGCTCCGTCGTGGCTGTCTGCGCCTCCTCCTGCTGATCATTATCTCCATTATTTGCAAACGTTGCTACGTAAATTTCTTTCTGATTAATTGTTGAACGCTGCATCGTGTTGAGAATACTAACTGCATAACAGCAAATAGAAAGTGCACAGACAAGAAGGAACTCTGTAATTACTAAAAGAGTTCGTCTGACTCTTCTTGCCTTAGCAGCCTTTTTTCTCTGCTGCTCTCTTTTGTTTTTCATTGAGGAACGTTTTTCAGCCATTTTCTTATTATGCCTTTCTGTAGCCTGCCATCTATACAGGTACTATTTTTTTAATATGCATTCTTATTGACAAAGCCTTTAAATACAGTCAAGAATAAAATCCGGATATCAAAGCTGACACTCCAGTTTTCAATGTAGAAAAGATCAAGTTCAATGCGCTTACGAATGGATGTATCTCCTCGAAGACCATTCACCTGTGCCCATCCAGTCATACCTGGACGAACCTGATGCTTAATCATGTAACGTGGAATCTCTTCCTTAAACTTATCGACAAAAAACGGTCGTTCCGGACGCGGACCAATCAGGCTCATATCGCCCTTTAAAACATTAAAGAGCTGTGGAAGCTCATCAATACTTGTTTTCCTTATAAAGCGGCCAACCGGAGTCACTCTCACATCGTTCTTTGTCGTCCATTTGCTTACCTCCTCGGAAGCCTTCTGAACAGTCATTGAACGAAACTTATACATTTTGAATGGACGATTGTGAAGCCCGACACGCTCCTGCTTAAAAATGAGCGGTCCCGGTGAGCTTAACTTTACTGCAATAGCAGCTGCCAGCATAATTGGTGAAAACAAGACTATGCAAAGCAGCGATCCTACAATATCCATCGCACGCTTTATAAATGCATTTCCTGCCTCCATAAGCGGTACATGGCGTATATGGATAAGCGGAAGGCCAAGAAAATCAACCGTATATGGCTTCGTGGAGATGATATCGTTATAATCTGGAACAAACTCGGTGTGAACACCTGATTTCTCACAAACATGAACTATCTCCTCGAGACGGTCGTATTCCTTTAGCTTCAATGTAATGATGATGCTCTCTGCAATATTTTTTGAAAGATATTCCTCCAAAGACTCTATTGGACCAAGAACTGAAATGCCCCTCACTGACTCATTTGTGTGTAAATGATCATCTAAGATACCTAGAATATCATATCCCCACTGCTTATGCGTCATAACACGTTCAATATAAGCCTCTGCTGCCTGACTGTAACCGACAATCAATACTGGTTTTCGGTTGAAGCGGCTGTTTCCAAGCTTCATCAGGATGAATCGGAATATATTTCTCCAGACAACCATAAATATTGTATTTAAAATGGTCATCCATAAAATCATCATTCGCGAAAAGCCAACAATCCAGTTGTAGCCATCTGTGTTTGAGATTACAAAGAATACGGCAAATAAAATCAATGCACCAATAATATTTACTTTGCCGATTAAAACTGCCTCTTTTCTTCTTCCTGTCATGCGAAACGAACCATATATATGGAAGAACGCATACAGCATCAGATAGCTTATAACAATAATCATAAGCGGCGGCCAGTAATTACGGCTGTCAAATGGCGCCAGATTATTTTGAAGTGCAAACTGGATCAGATAACTGATCACGTAAGATACGGTCAGCACAATTGCATCAATCACAACACTTACTGCCGTATAGGTTTGTTGTTTTCCTGTATTCATAAAAACCCTTTCAGGAACTGCTTTTTAAGCAGCATGTAAGCCTTTGATAAAGAAAAACTGTCAAAAGCCGTACCTATCATACTTGAAAATTGCCAAAAGTACAACCCCAAATTTCCTGTATTTTGAAATTGTAAGAAAAACGTAACTATTCTGCTTATAGCTTTCGCTTTGCCAGCTCTATAATATACGTAATTGTATTTTCCCACAGTTCCTTTTGTATCTGCCAATAATTTCGTATATCTCTTCCTCTAAAAAATACCTTTTTACATTTTTTTCTAGTTGAGATTCCTTCCTTTAATCCATCGACATAATCCTTTCCAAAGCCGATCTTCATAAAGAAACACCATTTTACAAAATATCCTGCTGCCAATGCCGGTGCATTTAAAATAAGCTGTGGCAGCGGCATATTCTTATAGTTGACATACACTGAATTTCGTGCAGAAAGCTTTACCTTGAAACTATTATATTTAGAACCGCTTGTTCCACTGCCCACATGGTATACCTTTGCTGTCGGACAATATACATTTCGATATCCCTGAATCTTCGCCCTATAGCCAAGATCTAGATCCTCTAAATACGCAAAATGCAGTTCATCAAATAATCCTACCTTTGCAAACAGTTCTCTTCGGTACATAGCAGCACCTGCACAAGCTGAAAAAACTTCAGCCGGCTCACGATAGTCACCAACTGGCTGACCCACACCTCGCTGAAATGCCCAGCCAAGACAAGTGTAAAGATCACCAGCATCATCCATCTTTTCATGGTCATGAAACTGAATCATCTTGCAGCTTACAGAAAAAATATCATCAGCTGATTCCATTGTCTTTATCAGTTCCTCTACCATCTTCGGGAAGGAACGTGTATCGTTATTTAACAACAGTACATATGGTGTCGTGCACATGCCAATTCCCACATTGACACCTCCGGAAAAGCCAAGATTGTGTCTCATTACTGCAATCTTTACCCACGGATAATGTTCTCTTATATAAGAAACACTGTCATCCTGCGATGCATTGTCAATCACAAGCGTCTCAAAATCCTTGCTTGTCTGACGCTCCAATGAAGAAAGGCAATCATCTAAAAAACGCTTTCCATTATAGTTCGGAATGACAATCGTTACTTTCTTTTCCATTCTGCTACCCATGCCTTTCCACAATTATTTTTTTGATACTGAATATTCTCCTCGCGCAATCAGCTGCTGCTTACGCGCTTCTTTTATAGTATGGTTAATTTTGTAATACTCCAGATAAGACAAATTCGGGTTATAATATGGATCAACAAAAGTTGACAAAATATCCCACTTTGAATTTAAAAGCATCATCTCGTTTCCAAAACGAATGAAACGCTCTGTCGTATCTTCCATACCTCTTGATTTTGACTCATAGTGGAAAAGTTTTACATCGGCATCATATACAATAAGATAACCAGCTTTTCTTACCTTCAGACAAAAATCAACATCATTAAACGCAACCTGGAACTCATCTTCAAGTCCGCCTACTTCCTCATATACTGATCTTTTTACAAGAAGACATGCTGCTGTAACTGCTGACACATCCTGTGAAGAAATAGCTCTTCCCATGTAACCTGGATCATCCTCATGAATACCCTTAAAGACATGATCTGCCAGTCCGCCAGCGCCTACCAAAACACCGGCATGCTGAACGGTATGATCATTGTATAACAGTTTTGCACCAACAATACCAACCTCAGGACGCATGCAAAAGCCTAACATACTCTGGAAAATATCAGGTGTTATAAGCTCAACATCATTATTCAGCAGCATGATATAATCACCCTTTGCAAACTTAAAGCCAAAGTTGTTGATTGCAGAGTAATTAAAGCCAGCTTCCCAATACACAACCTTTACGTTGTCATGCTCCTTTTCAATCTTTTCATAGTAAGCAAAAGTCTCCGGCAATACACTATTATTTTCAATGATAATAAACTCATAATTTTGATAGTCAGCACGCTCAAAAAATGAATTTAGGCATACATCTAAATCGTCTGTGTGGTCCTTATTAGGAATCAGGATAGATACAAGCGGTTCTTCTTTTAATGTAAACTTTGTCTGATACCAGCCATCAACAGCACCTTCCTGTGCACGTGCGTTCCATCCAATACGCTTATAATGCGCATTTAATGCTGCCTTTCCTGCATGAATTGCATACATCTTGTTTCCCTGATTTGCTGCGGTTGACTGATTTGAGCAGCGCCAATGATACAAAATGCGCGGACAGTGATAGATTTTTTTGGTGTTCTCCGTCAGACGAAGCACAAAATCATAATCCTGTGCGCCATCAAATTTCTCGTTCAGTCCTCCTACAGTGTCTACAAGTGATTTTCTCACTGCAAGAAAATGGCACATATAATTATTTGCATGGAGCAAATCGATATTAAAATCAGACTTGAAATGCGGATAAAAATAATGAGCTGCATACTCATCTGTCTTATCCTCATCACTGTAGAATACATCAATCGTCTTGTCTTTATTTAGTGCATCCGCATAGCAAAATAGTGCATCTGGCTCCAAAAAGTCATCATGATCCAAAAAAGCAATAAACTCACCTGTTGATGCGGCAATACCAGCATTTGTGTTTTGTGCAATTCCAAGATTTTTTTCAAGACGAATCACCCTGATACGCTTATCTCTCATTGCCCAGTTTTCTAATAGTGATGTCAGATGTACATCCTCTGGAGATGCATTTACAAGACACAGCTCCCAGTTTGCATAGCTTTGGTACATCATAGAACGCACCAAATCCTTTAAAAATTTTGCCGGAGTATGATAAAGCGGAACAACAACAGAGAACTTCGGTGCATACGAAAACTTTGTTTTCCTCTGCTCAAAAAGCTCCTGTCTGCTTACACGCATAATACGAAGCCATGTATCGTAATCCGCATACTCATTTCCTGTCAGCTTCTTTTTCAGCCAAATCAGACTTTTCTTTGTACTTACGTACTGTGCCTTGCTTTCCTTTAAAAACTTTCTTGCTGCAATCAATGCTGGGTTTAATGGAAGGCTCTGCTCAGAAATAACATTTCCCTGTGCATTCTTTTCCTTAAAATAAACTGTTACCAGATGCTGACCATGAAATGGAATCTCAAGAAAGATTCCAACATGGCCTGCCTTTGGATCGCCATATTTAGCAAGACCTACATCTGGTCTTGCTGCCCATGTAACGATTGCATCAACTGGTGTCTTTTTCTCATCGGTAACTGTAATTTCAATTTCATTCTCCGCAACAGATGACACAGCCCAACCAGTTGCAAATATTTTTCCGTTTTTTACAAATATCGAATCAAAACAATATTCCATTGCTTTTCCTTTCGCGTTTGATACCATCCTGCCTTATGGCAGCTTGTAATAACCGTTTTTCAGTGAAAGATTTCTATTGTAATAAGGATCAGTGCCCATTACATGCTTCCACTTATTTTTCATATATTCTGCTTCTCTTGCCAGTCTTGCCTGCTTCTGCGGTGAATCCTCATAGCCTCTTGAACGTGACTCATAATGATACAGATGTGCAAATGCATCATACACAACAAGATATCCTGCCTCGCGAAGCTTCAGACACAGATCAACATCATTGTAGGATACTGCAAGATGCTCGTCCATACCACCAACTTCTTCATACACCTTCTTACGAATAAGAAGACATGCTCCGGTTACTGCAGAAAGATCCTGTGAAAATGAAGCTCGTCCCATATAGCCTGGATCATGCTCTGGGTATTCCAAAAACTGATGGAATGCCACTCCCTCAACACCAACTATAACACCAGCATGCTGGACTGTATCATCCTCATATAACAGCTTTGCACCTACAGCACCTACATCTGATCTTCTTGCATAGCCAACCATGCTTACAAGAAAATCTGGATCAATTACCTGTGTATCGTTATTTAATAAAAGAAGATATTCTCCATTAGCTTTTTTAGCTGCAAAATTTTGAATTGCTGCATAATTAAAGCCATGCTTCTCAGAATGACGTGCATCATCCATCTTCCAGGTCTCTACACGTATGCGCTCATCCTGTTTCTTTAACTTTTCATAATAGTCAAAAGTTACCTGATCCTCACTATTATTTTCGATAATAAGAATCTCAAAATTTGTATATTCTTTTGTAGCAAGAAGTGATCTCACACAGCGATCAAGATCCTCTGTATGGTCTTTATTAGGAATCACAATTGTCACAAGAGGACGCTCTGTATACAGATACGTTGTCTTATAATACCCTGGTAAAAATGTATTGTCAACCTTCGCCTCAATTCCATGACGATCATAATATTCCTGCAGTGCACGCTTTCCAGCCTCAAATGCATATGATTTGCTGTCTGTATTAGCAGAAGTGGAACCCTTATGGCAACGCCAGCTATAGAGAATCTTTGGAACATGAACAACACTCTTACTCTCATCAATACAGCGAAGCACCAGATCAAAATCCTGCGCACCATCAAAATTCGGGCGGAAACCGCCGACTTTTTTTATAATAGATGTCTTCACTGCAAAAAAGTGACAGATATAATTGTTTGTGTGAAGAAGATCTGGATTATAATCTGACTTAAAATGAGGAAAATAATGAAGCTTTCCTTCCTGATCTACCTTATCCTCATCACTGTATATACAATCAGCATCACCATTTTCGTTTATTGCTTTTACAAATTCAAATAAAGCATTCGGTGACAGAAAATCATCATGATCAAGAAGTGCTGTATAGCTACCTGTCGCAAGCGCCAGTGCCTCATTCGTATTTCCTGCAATTCCCAAATTTTTTTCCAATTTACGGTACTTGATTCGTGGCTCTTTGCTCATATATTTACGCACCTGCGCATCAAGTTCTTCATCCTCTGGGCTTCCATTTGCAAGGCACAGCTCCCAATTTTCGTAAGTCTGCTTTTGTACACTTTGAATCATATCGTCTAAAAAAACTAAAGGTGTGTGATACAGCGGAACAATAATTGAAAACTTCGGATGAAGTGCAAAATGAGTAGTCTTTTCTTTCAGGCGCTTAGCAAACCCTGGATACTGCTTCTCGTACCAGATTGCGTATTTTTTTTCCTCTGGTTCAAGATCCATATATTTTTCCTCAAGACAGAAATCTTTAATGCTTTTGGCACGCTGCAGTCGACGAATACGACCCTTAATGCCATGCTGATAGCGATAAGCAGCCAAAAGACCTGGACAGTCAATAAGCTGCTCTAATACATCCTCTGGATGTTCCTTACTTGTAAATACCGCGTAGCAATTTGTCATTTCCCCCGGCTCAAATGAAAATGTAAGACCATATTTGTCAAAGGACGCATCCTGATAAATGACCTGTCCTACATCGGCACGTTTTACGCGGCTTACCTGAGCATCAAGGATGCTTCCATCCTCCTTGCGAATGGTAAGACACACCTCGTCTCCTGCCATTTCTGGTGCCGCCCATCCAGCACAAGTCACTTTTCCATTCAGATATACCACTGAATCTAACGAACTTCTCATACCAATCCTTTCTGCCCGAAGCTTTGCATCTGTTTTTGTTACAGTCTGTAGGCGTCACACACTTCCTTAACATCGCCAAACATCTTCACCGTATGGTTTTCAAGCCATACAACACGGTTGCACATTTCACGAATCTGATCCAGATTGTGTGATACATATAAAACTGTAGTTCCTCCCGCCATCAATTCCATCATACGTGCGTGGCTCTTTTTCTGGAAATTTTCATCGCCAACAGAAAGGATTTCATCAACGATCAAAATTTCAGGGTTGACAACCGTTGCGATTGAAAAAGCCAGACGCATCAGCATACCTGATGAATAATTTCGAATCGGTGTATTGATAAATTCACCGAGTTCTGAAAATTCCAATATGTCGTTATAGCGTGATTCAAGAAATTCCTTTGAATATCCTAAAACCGCACCGTTTAAATAAATATTTTCCTTTCCGGTCAAATCGTAGTCAAAGCCGGAGCCAAGCTCAAGCATCGGCACAATACCACCTCCGCGATAAACGCTTCCCTCTGTTGGTTTTAAAATTCCGGAAATGATCTTTAAAATTGTACTTTTTCCAGCTCCGTTTCGGCCTATTAAACCGATTACCTCGCCTCTTTTTACATCAAATGACACATTCTTAAGCGCCCAAAAATCCTTATATTCCACCTGGCGCTTAAGCATCTTTGTCACCATCTCCTTAATACTCGTAACCCTGTCGTTTGCCATGCGAAAACGCATAGACACATTTTCGACGCGGATTATGCTGTTATTTTCATCTGCCATTTTTATTAACTATGCCTTTCCATAACCTGCAAAAACCTTCAAAAGCTTTCAAAAGCCTTCGAATTGTAATGATCTTTATAAACTTAGATATACAGTACAAACTGATCCTGCGTCTTTTTAAATACTGTGCCGCCGATTATAATCATGACAAGTGAACAAATCGCACAGATAAAATACTCGCTGATTGCAGGAGAACATCCATCAATAATAATAGTACGTACAAACGTTACATAATGATACAGAGGATTAAACTGCATCACCTTAGCCAGCCATCCTGCACCACTTCTTTCCAGCATACCTGTACTGTAGATGATCGGTGTTGCATACATCCACATGGTAGAAATAACTCCCCACAAAAACTCAACATCATGGAAAAATACCATGAGGCTTGACAGCAGAAATCCCATGCCAACTGCAAAAGAAATCACGAAAATAAGTGCAAGCGGCAGCAAAAGAATTGACCAGCGAATATACAAACCATTAAACAGACCATAGAAAATCGTAACCAGAAGAAGCGGAACCATTGAAAGCACCATGTTGATGCTTGCAGACAGAACCTTTGTAACCGGATAAATATATTTTGGCACATAAACCTTTGTAATCAAAGATGCATTGCTGATAATTGCACGCATTGCCTGATTACAGCAATCATTAAATCCATTGAAGATTACAATACCGCAAAGCAGGTAAATTGCATAGTGCTGAACACCTGCATCACGCACGCCAAGCAGCTTACTGAATACAACATACTGTACGGTCATCATCAAAAGCGGATTTAAAAAGCTCCAAAATACACCAAGCACTGATCTCTTGTACTTAATTTTAAAATCTCTTGAGATCAGCTGCTCCATCAAAAACTCATACTTTGCAAGTGTCTGAATAAAGGAGCCTCCCGCTGTAGTTAAGCCCTTCTTTTCTCTGTTAACCATGTGCACACCATATAATGCAAGCGCTAACAAAACTGCGACCTCAAACACAAAAGCTGTAACAATTCCTGATGTGCTTGATCCAATCTGAGGCCATGCTAAAAAATCCACAAGCAAAAATAAAAGAAATAATGTCGCAACTGCTACTTTACTGACCTTTTTTAAATCATATTTTTTATTATTCATATTCTTTCTTTATCCTGCTATCACCTTTTTTATTCAAAATGGAAGGTATCCTTTAATCCCAACCACTTCTTATCCTTCTCAGAAAGAATCGGCTCTACACCCTCTGGAATCGGCCAGTCAATTCCGATCTCAGGATCATTCCAAAGCACACCGCCCTCATCGCCTGGATGATAAAAATCAGTACACTTATAAGCAAACTCAGCCTCATCAGTCAATACTACAAATCCATGCGCAAAGCCTTCTGGAATATAGAACATCTTCTTATTTTCAGCAGTCAGCTCAACACCAAACCACTTTCCGTATGTCTTTGAATTGGCACGCAGATCAACAGCTACATCAAACACACCACCGCGAATTGCACGAACAAGCTTACCCTGTGGATACTGCTTCTGGAAGTGAAGTCCACGCAATACACCCTTTACTGACATAGACTGATTATCCTGAACAAACTTCATATCTAATCCAGCCTCAGCAAAATCATTATAATTATAAGTCTCTACAAAATAACCTCTCTCATCCTTAAATACGGTAGGCTCGATTACATATAATCCCTCAATATCACAGCCTGTTACTTTAATTTTTCCCATTTTATCTTTTCCTCCTATTTTTTGTTTATGAGATTTTTATTCCTGCCAATATTTTTTATTCATTGTGCAGAAACTAATCAGCTTCTTTGGCAGCTTATAATATTTTTCTCCAAGCTTGTAGCCCACAACCTTGCAGCCTGAAATATATACAAGGCGAAACAGTTGTCCAAACTCATGATGACGAATCAGATAGCGTGCGGTATCGAACACAAGGCGTTTGCCCTCACCAAGTGTCTCCACATTGTGAAATGCCTCCTGATTATCTGCATGTGAAACACCATTATCGAAATTTCTTTGAAACTGCTGAAATCCTGTATAATTGTGTGAGTGAATCACTCTCGCCTCCGCCACATAAGCCACAGAGTAGCCCGCATTGATAGCTGTGGACGCAAAGACCATATCTTCATTAAATATTGCCTCCGGCAAAAATCCACCTAATTCCTCATACGTACTTTTGCGGTACATTGCACATGAATTTGAACAAAAATAAGTTTTAATTCCAAGTGCCTGAATATCTGCCTGTGTCTTTACCCTGCTTTCTGCCGGGTAATTAAAATTTCTGGTAAAGCGTTCAATTGCTGAGTCTGTCTTTTTGGCAAGCTGTCTGGCATATGCTGCTGCTACAAGCGGATCGTCAAACGCTTTTGCTAAATACTCTACCAAATGAGTATCAGCCGGGACTGCATCCTGTGTCATAAACAGCATCAAATCAGCAGTTGATTTTCTTGCTGCCATATCTCTTGTCGCACCATGATCAAATTCTTCTGGTGCAATATGATAAACTTCCATATTGGCTGGCCAGCGAAGATTCTTTGGAAAACCAGCTTCGTCTGTGTTGATCACAATAATGCGTTCCACCGGATGGGTCTGCTTTTCCAGCCGGTCTAAAATCTTTTGAAGCTTTTCATCCGGATAACTCACCGGAATAATTACATCTACTGTTTTCTTTTCTTGCATATCTACCCACATTTCCGCCGTTAAACGGCCTTTTATCGGCAATCCTATTTAGGATACCACAATATAACTTTTTTGTAAATCTACTTTTTTACATATAAATAGAGTGCCCCCGTCAATGCAAACCAAAACCATGTGGTTGGCACGGTAAACCACGACGAGAAGAACGACAATGCTAAATACAGTGCAAGCTGTGCGTAAAACAAATACAAAATTGGATTACTGTTTTTTCTGATTTTTTGTGTGAGTGCTGCACAGACAGCACCAAGAATCAAGCCAAATAAAAATACACCTATTAAACCAAAATCATAATACGCATCATAAATTAATGTCAGTGTATTAAGTTCTTTAATAGTAACAGGCATCTCAAAGGCAACTAACGCAGGAAAAACAAATTTCAATCCTGTAAGTGCAAACACCGGAAACAGCTGCTTTAATCCAAAGGTGTGCTCTACTAAGCCCTGCTGCAAAGCCTGTGTCAGGCAATTAAAATTCGAGTAATTATTTGCAATATACATATACGCATACTGCAAGAAAAGCGGCATATTCTCATTTTTCATCTGAAAAATGCTGTTTAAATAGCCCGGCTCATAATTTCTTCTGATTGTCATGAAAACTGCTGCCGCAATTACAACTGCTGCCGCTGCGCCAAGCATGGCAAACAGCTTCTTTTTATTTACGTTTGGGCGCATCAAAAGAAAAATTAAAATTGGGAGCGCCAGCGTCAGAACAAACTGAAACTTAGAAACGCTCAAAATCGGAATTGAGGCTGACAGCGCATTATACACAATCAGCTGAATCAATTTTCCTTTTTCAAGCGGCTGCCTGTCTTTTTTCTTTTCCATGTACGTTAACATATAAATCAACGTCAGCGAATGCGTAAACATGCAGCTGACTGTAAAATAATGTACACCTGAAATATGAAAATGATCATATGCGTGTGTCTCTGTTGAAAAAAGCGGCACATATCCTAAAATGACAGCTTCAAAAACAAATGTTGCAAATGTCACAAGTGATACAATACGTATACAGCAAAATAAACGATTTTGAAACTGCTCTTTGGTGACTTCTTTTTTTGACATCTGGCATTTGCTTTCTAATACAATCACCAGTTTTGAAAGATATATTTCGATTGCTTCATATCCTGCTAAAAATAAAAGATAAAAGCCACCAAATGAAAGCCACGTCTGATTAGTCCATGAAGACTGCAGATTACTTAGCTGCATAACGCCAAGTCCCTCTCCTGCCGTCCAAAAAACAGAAAGCAGAAAGCGAAACGACACCAAGCTTTGATCTTTCTTATAAAAGTAAAGACCCATCACAGATGCTGCCACAAGAAGTACACAGCCTGCTGCCACAAAAAAATCATTTTTTTCTAACACCATAGCCAAAAAAGCAAAAGCTCCATATATGGCATAAGGCAGAAGCAACTGTCTGCCTCTGCCCTCTATATTATTCGCCAAGACCATTTTCAATCCCCGCTATTACGGCCTTTAACGCTTCTTCTTCATCAACTCCGTCACAGACAACTTCAATTTCATCACCGTTTTTTACACCTGCACCAAGCACGCTTAATACGCTCTTTGCATTAGCAGTAACGCTGTTAAACTGAAACTGAACCTTTGATTTGTAGTTCATTGCGATCTTACATAAGATCCCTGCCGGTCTCAAATGAAACCCTGTCATATTTTTTACTGTTATCTTCTGGCTTACCATACTGATCCTCTTCCTTTCTTACCTCTATAACAAGACAAACTTTTGTCTGTCCGTTTCTAAATGTTTATTTTATTGTGCAGCAGTTTCTTGTGAAGTACTTTCCTGCGTTGTCTCAGTTGCTGTCTGTGATGAAGCTTCTGATGTTTCCTGCGTATTCGTCACTGAAGTACTCTGCGTCACAGTCGTACTCTCTGTCGCTTGCGTCTCTTCTGTCTGTGCTGTTTTATCAATAATGCGAACTGATACAATCAGATCCTGCGTCATTGTATATGCACTGTCCAGCGTAAGAGTAACAGGAACATTTATATATTCTCCTGCTTCAAGACCTCCGACATCAATCGTACCCTGAAGCGTCTCTGGATTAAAACTATCAAGATCGGCCTGCAGTGCCTGAAGCGTCAATGTCAATGCAGGGTCAATCAGTTCGTATTCGTACTCTGGCTTTGTATTTACTAATTGAAACTGACTTGCATCAATCTGAAAGCTTTCCGTCTGGAGCTGTTCTAACTCGATTGTTACAGAAATTGTACCACTTTGCCCTTCAGAAAGTGTAATTCCCTCAGGAAGATACTGTTCAATAGCAATCTCAAAAGTCTTATTGCTGCTTGCCCCGGTAATATCAAGCTCCCTGCTTGGAATACTTACTGTTGAAATGTTAGCGAGTGCATTTTTAGAGCCAGATATTGTCAAAAGCTTCGGTGTGTAGTCTACCTTGCTCACCACATATCCATCTGCTGGTGTTCCACTGCTTCCTGCTATGCTTATACTTATTTCTTTTGCCTGATTTAAGCTTACCGTAACCTCTACTGTACTCTGACTGATTGTCAGGCCGCTTCCTGATAAGGTGCGATTATTTCCATCATATAGTGCAAGCGGTGCTGTCACGCTTCCTCCGTCTGTAATCGCGCTTAGATCTACATTTGCCTTGACCGCCGCCAGATTCGAAAATGCACTTGTCGGACCGCTTACAGTTACACGAGACGGATCGCTTGAAAGTGTTCCAACCTGATATCCTTCTGGAAGCTCTTTTGTAGTATTAAACTGCACAAGGTATGTGGCCGATTTTAATGCATCAAGCACAACCTTTACATACCCTTGTGACTGTGGATATTCCCAGCTTTGAATATATGTGGCAGATGATGCCTTTGTAATTTCAATACTGATCTTGCTGGCTTCCGGTGCTTCCTTAACATCACCAATCACTTCTGTAAGATCCGCTTTTACTGTAAAATCATCGGCAGAAAGATATCTTAAACGGCTTCTATGAAGCTTAACTGGAATTGTGATAGCATTTGGTTTTGAAATTGCCACCATATTTTTCTCAGCCAAACCGCCTTCTTCATATGTGATCGGAACACTTACACTGCTTGTTATAACTGGATCCTGTGTATTGTTTAACACTAGCCACAAAAGGACTGCCAGTACAAACCCCAAAAGCTTAAGTGGAAAATTTTTGAGAAAAAGTTTTTGATTTTGACCTTTATTTTTCATGTCTCTTCCTTCCTTTCCTCAGCCTATCCCACACAGTCTGCGTCTTTTCACTGCTTTTTGTTCCGCCAAGCAATTCTCTGAGCTTGTCACTGTTAACATTTCGATACAGCTGTCCGTCCTTTGTCAGTGATACCTGTCCTGTCTCCTCTGACACAATAACTGTCAAAGCATCCGTCACTTCACTGATGCCAAGACCTGCGCGATGTCTTGTTCCAAGTTCCTTACTTATCGTTTTATTTTCCGATAAAGGCAGATAACATGTAGCAGCCGTGATTCTGTTTCCGCGAATCACAACAGCTCCATCATGAAGCGGAAGGTTGTGCTCAAAGATCTGCACCAGAAGCGGTGCACTTACAATGGCATCTAATAAAATACCAGTTGCAATATATTCGTTCAGCACAAATTTCTGCTCAATGACAATCAATGCTCCTGTCTTTGCACGCCCCATGCTAAAGGATGCACGAACAATCGCATCAATAGTATCATCTGCATTTTCTGCAACTTTATCTTTTGTGCTAGAAAGCGAAAAAAGTTCAAATAAATGATTTGTTCCAAGCTGCTCTAATGCACGGCGAATCTCCGGCTGAAAAATAACAAGCAATGCTGTCGCTACATACGGTGCGATTCTATTAAAAACCATTACAATATTATTCAGCTGTAAAATAACTGCCAGTATATACATCGCAAAAATAGCTGCCGCACCCTTTAACAGGATCCACGCCTTGCTCTGCTTAATCCATAAAATAATATGATAAATAAAATAGGTGAATATAGCAATCTCCAGGACATCGCTTAATGTCATGGAAGCCGCTGACCAGCGTATATAATTTTCATAAAATCCTCTGATGGCTTCCATCCTTCTATCCTTTCTCCTGCTTACGTGCGGAAATAATCATCCAGAGACTGGTCATCATCCAAAAAGGAATCCTCCTCGGACGTTTCGCCATCTCCTGCTTTTGTTATCGTAGTTACTTTTTTATCTGTTCTCGCAACAGAATATTTTGGTATTGCTCTAACATAATACACATAATTTTCATCCTCATATTCAAGAAATTCTGTATGCGTTCCATCTAACAAAAAGAGAAACACATGAAGAACACTCGAAATAAGAACGCCAAGTATAATAGAAATACTTAGATACAACAAATGAACAGTTACACCAAATGCTACATTGCCTACTAGGACAGTCAGAACATAACATGCTGTTCCTGCTGCGATTGCAATTGCCCATGCATAAGAATATGGAAGTTTACGAATCATATAAACAACAACAATTGTAACTACTAGTGCTGCCATTAATAGCAAAATACGTTCATTGCTTCCAATTGCCTTTATAAAATAAGCCGCCTTTTCCATTGATGTCAATCTTTGAGCTGATGCCTCAAGTACTGAACTATTTTGGCGAAGCGTCAAAATCATGCCATATACAAATGTACCTGCCGCTGCCGGAATCACTGCAATTGGTCCACATAAAAGACCAATCGGAATCGCTGCGGCACCTGTCAGATTCAGCATTCCAGCAAGACACATAACTGTGATAAGCACTGACTGTCTTGGCTTAAATATAAAATATGTCAATAACAAAAATAAAAAGAATGCTACGGCAGTCACACCTGCTTCCACTGAAATCATAAGCATATGGACTATTACAAATATTGCTACCAAAATTGAGCAGGCATCAATAGGAATCATCACTGCAATAAGAGTAGCAACCACGATTTCTGCCCAGCTTCTAGGATTCATACTGCCTGATAGCTGACTGTGAATCATATAAAATACAAGAAATGCCAGCAAACATTTTGTGCAGATGCGCACATATGCTTCATAGCGGCCATAAACCTCACTTATCTTTTGCCGTAGTTCCAGCAGAGCTGTCATTGATCTGGCTCCTTTCCGTATAGTAATCCTCAAGTGCCATCAAATGCTGTCTATATTGACGAACTAAAACAGCCGCTGTGCGATAGCGTCTGCTATAACACTGATGAGCCATTGCAAGTACTGCTGTTAAAAAGCCAAGATATCCAACAACCCATATACAGCCGATTCTAATCAGCACCTGCCTTGAAAAAGAAACTGCCTGTGTACCATTGCCCATACAAATAACGCCTATAAGTGTAAGCAACAAATAGGCCATTGTATAGCAAATCCATATTTTAATCATCTGAATGGATACATAATCTTTTTTTCGGTATCCACAGATTTCAATAGAGCGGCGTTCTTCCCTTTTTTGAATCATTGCCACTTGTGTCATCATGCGGATCTTTTCCTCTTTGATCATGCACTCACCTCACTCTACAGATTCTTTTTTTACTCTTTTTATATTATAGCACACATTACTGGATTTTTGTAGAAGTTTTTTTAAAATTGTTAACTATTTAACGCGGTATAAAAAAAATAAAACAGCCCCTATGTTTTCACACAAGGACTGTCTTCTTCTCAATTACAGCTCAATGCTTCCGGTGATCTCACCGTTAATTACATAATGTGCCTTTCCTTCTTCTGGCTTTACATATACCTTTAAGTCAACCAACTCGGAAATCTTTCTCTTCATCTCTTTCTTCCACATTTCCTCAATGCGTGCAGTGATGCTGCTTAACTGAACTTCTTTACCATACCACTGAAGATATACTTCTCTTGTCTTCTTTACTGTAGCCTTCTTTGCTGTTTCTTTTGTCTCTGCAACTGCTGCAGTTTCCTTCTTTGTTTTTGCTGCCATATGTATAATCCTCCCATCTTGATCAATTCATATATAATGTACAAAGCCATTCTGTTAAAACAAAATGGCAATGCACGTGCAACCTTTATTTACATCAATTATAAATTATACTCTCCGCGTTTTAAAAAAGCAACCCATTTTATGAAAAATGGTTGTTTTTTCTAGCTTTATCTACTATAATCAAACTAGTTCTATCTAAGTTTCATAATAAAATCAGGCTGCTGTGCCGGCCTGCTACACGAATGGTACAGAGAAAAGAGGTTATCATGAAATTTTTAAAACAAAATTCCGTTAATCTTTTGATAAGCCTTTGTGAACTGATTATCGGAATCCTGCTTCTCATTGACCCTACAGGCTTTTCAAACGGAATCATTATCGCCTTCGGAGCAGCCTGCCTCGCCTTTGGTGTTGTACAGATCGTGTTTTACTGGAAAAAACCGCTTGCAGAGGCAATCTCGCGTTTTTATTTGATGAAGGGACTTATAAGTATTTCCGTTGGTCTTTTTTGTATATGCTTCTCCCACTGGTTTTTAGAAACCTTCAAGCTTCTTTCTTTCCTGTATGGAATTCTTCTTCTTATTTCTGGATTTTATAAGGTTCAGTGGAGTATTGATCTTCTTCGCCAAAAAGAAAAGCGTTGGTGGCTTGCCGCAGTAAGTGCCGGACTGTCCATTCTGTTTTCTCTTATTATCATCGGGAACCCATTTTCAACTGTTACTGTCACATGGATTTTTTCTGGTGTTGTGCTAATTGCAGAAGCAATTATTGATATTGTGATGCTTCTTTTAATTCGCGTATTTGTAAATGCTAAGTTTCCAAAGATAAAGAAAAAAGAAAAATCTGTCAGTGATGATTCCGTGCAGCAGGCAGATACATCTTCACAGCCAACCTCATCTGAGTCATCAAACGACTCAAATGAAACTCCGTAATTAATATGATACCACAAAAAAGATCAGTCAGCATTACGCCGCCTGATCTTTTTATTATTTCTTATCTAAATAGCTTTTCAACACGCTCGAGCTCTTTGCGAATCTGCAAATGCTGCGGACAATGACGCTCACAGAAACCACAATTCTTGCAGTCTTCAATCAGCTTTCCGCCATCCTTTACATAATTATCGTACATCTTCTTTGCATGATCCTTCAGACCGTATACATTGTAGTATGTAAACATGTTAAAGATCTTTGGAATCTCAATTCCTGCCGGACATGGCTGACAATATTTGCAGCCTGTGCAGTAAAGCTCACTAAACTTCTTTAACTGCTCCATTGCCTCTCCAAGCTGCTGCCACTCTTCTTTGGAAAATCCTGTGCTGTCAGATGCAAGTTTTGCATTTTGCTTTACCATATCAAGTGTCTGCATACCAGATAATGCGCAATTTAAGTCTGGATTGCCCAGAACAAACTTAAATGCAAGTTCATATGTTGCAATTGATTTCTTTCCAGTAAGCTTTGCATAAAGCTCTGTCGGTGCTGCCAGTCGTCCGCCGCCTACAGGACCCATTGCAACTGTTCCAACTCCATTAGATGCTGCATAATGAAGCATTTCCTCATTTGTTCTGTCAAGCAAATTGTACTGAACAAGCATACTCTCCATCGGAATACCGCGTTTTTTTGACTCATCAATAATATACTTAATTGCAAGCGGTTCATCATGGAAGGAGAAGGAAATATGACGAATCAGTCCCTCTTCTTTTGCTTTTGCAGCATCAGCAAGCAAATCCTGTGCCATGATTGTCTGATCAAATTCTTTACGATTAATTCCCCAGAAATGATAAAAATCCAAATGATCTGTTCCCAGCTTATCAAGACTATGCTCCAGTGCACGGCGATAATCGCCAGGCTTCTTACAGACATCTAACGGAATTTTCGTTGATAACAATACCTTATCACGGAAGCCCTTAACTGCTCTTCCGACAGCTTCCTCACTATTACAATTGCAATATTTTGGTGCAGTATCAAAATAGTTAACTCCCTGACGATATGCCTCTGCCACCATCTCATCTACCTTGTCCTGATCCACATACATCTTTCCATCCTTTTCATATTCTGGAAAACGCATACATCCAAAACCAAGTGCAGAAATCTTCTCACCTGTATTTCCAAATTTTCTGTAATTCATACTTTTTACCATTCCCTTCTATAAAGTAAATACTGACAGCAAAGCCATCTCTTTAACTGTCAGTATATCATATTCCATTACTTAAAAAAAGAAAAAATTCTTTTCTTTTGATGTAATATCGTAGTATCATTCTTTAATCTTATTCAGCCAATCCTTACGGCGGTCTTTTACGTTAGTGATTGTTCCATCCGGATTTTGAATCTTCATCTGATCAAGAGAACTTCTCATATTTTCGCGGATTGAACGAAGATATTTCTGGCGCAGAGCTTGCTGTTCTTCCTTCTCTTCTGCTGTCAATGTTCCTTCTTTTTGCTTTTTTGCCAACTCATTGATTCTGGCAATTTCCTTTTCTGTTACCATAATTTTCTGCCTTTCTTGGTCTTTTGCTATTTGTTTTTAAGCCTCTATCACTACATTTACATTGATGATCTTCATATTTTCCACTGCATCTGCCTTGAAGCCATCATTTTTTGCCTGAATATCCAGATTTTCAAATGTAAAATCAGACAACTCATATTGTGCCTTATTTGGCTCTACATTAAAATATGTTTCACACTCGCACTTGCAATTTTTCATTGTCACATGATCTGCATAAGACAGCGGAATATCTTTACGATCCTTCAGATCGTAAAATTGTGTCCATGGATTAATATTGATAAAATTTGTAATGTTGCCCTCAATATTCTCAAGCGTAATATACTCATAATGCTGCGGTGTATCTGGGCGCATCTTTAACCATAAAAGATTACTTCCGCTTCCTACCTTAATGCGGCGCAGCAAAATATTTTTGTTGTGTACCGACTCTGATCCACATGTCAGACAACCATGGCAGAAACCATACACACAATCCTCAACAAGAATACGCTCATTAGCACCATTATCAGGCGCAGTATCTGCCCACGGACCCTTTCCGCCCTTTAATACAACAGAATCGTCATTTACCTCCAAATAGCAATTCTTCACCAGAATATCGCTGCACACATCAATGTCAATTGCATCTGTGCTTGGCGCCTTAACAGGCGATGCCGGTGAAAAAATACGACAGTTGAGATATTTGACATGATCACAGTGATAAAGATGTGTTGTCCAAAAATGTGAATTTTGCAAATTCAAATCTGCAATAAGCACATTTTTACAATTTGACAAATACACAAGGCGCGGACGCTGTTCGTCCTTATTCGTGCACTTTGGATTCCAGCTGCGGCGAAGCCAGAATGCTTTCCAAGAGCGCATACCGTTTCCATCAATAGTGCCAGGTCCGCACATTACAAATCCATCTAACCCATCTGCATTGATTAGTGCTGAAAAATATAGACAACTCTCTCCCTCAATTCTAGTCTCGCAAATCGGATAATCAGAACAGTCATCGCTTCCCTTTAACATACCGCCCTGTGCTACGTATAAATGAACGCCCTGCTTAAAAAATAGTGCACCTGTCAAATATGTTCCTGATGGAACAACAATAACACCGCCGCCCTCTTTCGCTGCCAGATCAATCAATGCCTGAATTTCCTTTGTGTAAAGCTTTCCATCATCAAGGATACCATATGCAGTCAGAACATACTGTTTTCCAATTTTCTCCAATGAAGGTACATTTGTATCATAAAACCATCCATCTATTGGAGTGCCGTCTGGGAAAGTTTCACATACATTTATATTTTTGGTTTCCATGTCAGATCCTTCTTTCTTTTTTTCGCTCTTATTTTTATTCCCACTTCATCTTACCATGACTCGAAAAATTCTTCAAGCATTTCCCACGATTGGCTTGATGCAAAACAAAAATAGGAGTACAATTAAATAAAAAAATAGTGAAGGTAGGTACATTTTCATGGAAAAAGTATGTGAATATGAAGGATCTTCTCTCTGGGGCATGAATGGCGGTCAGCCAGAAAGTCCAGATGGAACCCTTCTTGTCTACGCAAAAAAGCCTGATTTGGAGGACAAAGAAAAGCAGATCACCGAGATCTGGATCTGCGACCGAAATACACTGGCAAACGCACGCTGTGTCTTTACAGTAAGCTGCGGCAACCACAATGGTCCATCTGCCACTTTTACAGATAATGATCACATTGTTTTTCGTGATATAATAAATGGATTTAGCGCATTTCGTGTCCTGAATATTCATACAGGAGAAGTTGTTTATGGACCAATCTTCGGTAAAGAAAGCCACTGTGCTGAAAATGGTCAGTATCCATTCTCCATCTCAGAGGAATTTCTGGACAAGAACCCCGATTACCCAGAACTTGATACATGCGGTATTTATCTGCTTGATTTAACAACTGGAAAGATTCGCCGCGTTGCCGATAAAAAGACTGTTTATGACATGGTTGTAAAAAGTGGCTGTACACCAAATGCTCACACAACTTCAATGAGCCACGTACAGTTAAATCCATCTGCGACAAAGGTGATGATGCGTTTAAGCGTTGCCAACTGCCCTGTATTTGGTGCCCTTGGCTGCATTGACCTTGAGACTGGTAAGACACATGTCATTCCAGACAAACCAGTTCATCAGCTTTGGTTTGACGATGATACATACATGGCAACTCGTCAGTACTATGACGGTTCAAAGATTGAGATGGAAACGAGCCGTATCCAGCGTTTTACACCAAACGGAGAATGCATAGAAACGCTTGGTGGAATTGGAAATCATATTGATGGTTCTCCAGACCGCAGCTACTTTGTCGGAGACCGCGCTTATCCTGGCTACCCAGCAGACATTTTCCTGTATCGCCGCGGCGAGACCACTCCTATTGCTACATTTGGTGGACAAAACTTCCAAAACTGTACTTGGAAACTTCAGATTCATCCAAACCCAACCTTCTCACGCGATGGAAAACGAATTTACTTTAACCACCCAGTTAGCGAGAACCGCGCAGAAGCTTGTTTTGTTGAAATCGATGAGCTATTAAAATAATATTTGCAAAGATAAATTTATTTTATAACAAAGTAATTTCTAAAGATACAATATCACTTAATATGAAAGGTTTTGATATGGAACGACCTAAAACGACTCATTATCAATTTTTCTGCAATCGAGAATGTGAATACTTTCCATGCCATAAAAATGCGGACCCGGACAATTTCAACTGCCTTTTTTGCTACTGCCCACTATACGCACTTGGCAAAAAATGCGGTGGGCAGTTTCGCTACCTTCCAAATGGAAATAAAGATTGCTCAAATTGTACTTTTCCGCACAAACGAGAAAATTATAAGGCAATTACATCACGATATAAGGAAATTGCCGAACTGATAAAAGAAAAAAACTAATTATTATTGCACAGCCACAATACTCAGGCATTGACATAATTTTCATATATCTCTTTTGTCTCTGCCTGATGTGTACGGCTGACTGGTACCATTCTTCCATCAGCCATATAAAGCAACGTTCTTTCAAGGCGTACCACATATTCTAAATTTACGATATAGCTTTTGTGACACTGATGAAAATAATCAGGAAGCAAATCAACAAGATCCGTCAGCTTCTGATAAATGCGAATCTCCCGATTTTTCGTATATATGTACACATTATGCCCTCTGCTTTCCATAAAACATATTTCATGGCAGTCAATGCGCTCCATCGTCTGTCGTATTGGCAACATCAGCTGATCTCGACAAATACGTATCATGCGATCTACCAGATACTCGGCAGGTTCCTCTCTTTTTTCAAGCACTTGTGCTACTATGGTACAATCGCTCATATAAAGTCACCTTCCCCCTCTTCTTTTTTATAATAGTTTTATCCTACAACTAGTTCTATGCTTTTATTATATTCTTCTTTAGTATACAAAGAAACATATATAAAAACAAGCTGTGCCAAAAAGTGTGCCCGTATGTACTTCAAACTTTGTCACACAATCGTCAAAATTTGTTATCAAACAGCAAAATTTGTTATGCCAAACTGTTTGATTATATGGTACAATATACTTTAACTATATAAAGTTTTAAAGGGGGACTTCTTTGTGTCGAAATTCAGTACCTATTTAAAAAGATTAATTGCCGACAGTGGAGAAAGCATCTCTTCACTTGCCCGTACGATTGGAGCAGAACGCACTTCAATTCACAAGGCACTTGCTGACGAGCGAATACTTTCCTATAAAACAGTTCAAGCACTCGCACGTCATTTTAATCTTTCCGTTGATGAACGAAAAGATTTTTTTCAGCTATATGATATCCTTCTTCAAGGCGAGGAAACGTACAACAACCGTCAGGCCGTCTGCCGTTTGTTAAACAATTTGGCATCTGTTGATTTTTCCATGGCTCCGCCGCCAGAGGTTTCTTCTCTAAGTATCTCAGAACGTCTGATCAAGGGTGAATTTGCCGTCCGAAGCGCTATCCGCTCAGTCTTGATCTATGAGATTTCTCATACTGAAAATGCTGAGTTTAACCTTTTTCTTCCACCAAGCTTAAAGTTAACTATCGACTTTATGGAATTTTGGCTTGACAACCGCAGTTTTACAGTAAATGAACTGCTTTGCTTTGAAACAAGTCCAAACGCTGCTGCAAAAAATCTTGAACTTTTGCATGCTGTTATCCCACTGTGTCTTGCCTCTCGTGGTCACTATAAGCCTTACTATTTTCATGAGACTCCAAAAGCAGCATCGCTCTCTCCAATGGGATACTACATTATTTCTCCGCATTATCTGATTCTATTTTCAGAGGATTTATCCACTGCACAAATCCTAGAATCAGAAGACCTTATTTCGTATTACCGTAACTTCTTCAAAAATCTGCTGCTCCAGTGCGAACCGTTAACCCAGTGCAGTTCAGACATGGCAGAAGTGCTAAATGAATATATTTCTGTTGCCGCACCTGATTCTTTGCATATAATTATGCCGCAGCCATGTATCGGTCGCTATATATCGCACAATATAGTTGAGAAATATTTGAATCGCTCCCAACTTCCACTTGATCCATACTTGTCACTAATCGACCAGCACTATTCCTTCCTGCGTCAGGTTGAAAGCAACTACTACACCATTTTTACAGAGGAAGGTTTGCAGAATCTGATTGAAAGCCGTACTTGTGATGACTCGCCAAAGGAACTGATTCCATATCTTGACCAGTCAGATGTCTGTGATTTCTTAAAAAAGCTGTATCAGGAGATTGAGACTGGCACTGTACTTGGACTGATTGCTCGTCCAACACAGCTGCATTTACCAGATTATCTTTCGATCTACATCAACCCTCAGACTGGTTTGCACATTTATACGACATTAAAATTTGTCTTTGGTTCTTACTGCTGCAATATTCATATCACAGAAGAGTCCATTCGCAGTCTGTTCCTTGATTTCTTTCATTCACTTCCAGAGAGCAATCTTGTCTACTCAAGGGAAGATACGCTTTACCTGTTAAAACATCATATCAATCAGTTAGAAGCATCAATTAAAACAAAATAGCAAAAAATGAAGACCGGTCAACAGTTACATTGACCGGTCTTCATTTTTTATAATTGTCCCAATATTTTGGCTGCGGCTAAAAGAATGACTAATAAAATCACATTTGCTGCCGTAAACCAAATAAAATATTTGCCTCGTAGTGATGCATCTTCACGTGAAATATATTTAAAGCTGATTAAACTAGCCATAGAAGCAATCATAGTTCCAAGACCGCCTAGATTAGTTCCAATAATCAATGCCCGATAATTATTTGTAAAGCCCGACAACAAAATTGCTGCTGGAACATTGCTCATTACCTGACTTGCTGCAACCGCTATTATGACCTCCCTTGTTTGAATCAAATTCTGAAGAATACTGCAAAACTGAGGGATTCTTCCAAGATTTCCAATAAAAACAAATAGTGCTGTAAATGTTCCAAGCAACGCATAATCTGCATTTCTAAATAATTTACTGTCGAATGCTGCTGCCCAGGCAATCACACAGGCAAATACTATCCAAATAGAAATTAAGCGGCCTACTGCAAGAAGACTTAAGAAAAATAATATCAGATATATAGTCAGACGAAGCTTATCTGAAATTTTTCTGCTTTGTGTCTTTGCATACACAGCTTTATGTGTTGAACCATCCATGCAATTAGTTTCATTATCTGTCTTTCTTTTTGTATGGATTGCAATCCATATAATCAGAATTAACAGCGACAATGCTGTATACGGAAGCATCAGCAAAAAAAATGATGATGCCTGCAAATTTGCTTTTCCATAAAGATATAAGTTCTGAGGATTTCCAATAGGTGTCATCATGCTTCCCAAATTGGCTGCTGCTGTCTGCATAACTACACAGGGAATCAGCCAATGGCATCGCACCTCTTTAGGAAATCTCTTTAAAATTAGAATGGCAAATGGAACAAATGTAATCAATGCCACATCATTTGTAATCACCATTGATAAGAAGAAGCAAAGAAGTACGAGAATCATGACAATACCAGAAATACTTTTCACTCTGTTTAACAGACTTTGTGCGATATAGTCAAATACCCCTATCTCTCTCATTCCTGCAACAATCACCATCAGACAAAATAAAATAGCAAGTGTGCGAAAATCAATATATGATGCATACGTATCATCTGGATGTACAACAAACATTGAGATAACTGCCAAAATCACCGCAATTGACAGAACTGGTTCTTTCTTCATCACATTCTTTATCATTGTTTTTATTGTCACCAACACTTTTTGCATTTCTCATACCCCTGACTTACTGCATCTGATTCTGTTACCTGGCGCGCATTTGCTGGATTCATATTTCCGCAATTATTTCTGCTGTGATATTTAGATCCAGTAGCAGACAGCCATACCATGTTTCCTACCGGCTGGGTTGGAGCAGCCTGTGTCATCATCTGTAGATCAATATCACTCAGGTAAGAAGACGGAATATATGTAGTAGCACCATTAAATACAATAGTTGCCCAGCCATTGTCATCGCGGTTTAATACCTGTATCTGATTGCCTGGTCCAAGCTCGCCAACAGTACTGCTTGTGTCATTCGGTTCTTCTTTTACAGATACAAAATCAGCAGCATACAATACTTCCCCGTTGCTTGGTACATTATTCCAGGTGATCGTCTCACCGTCTGATATCGCAATAATATTGCCCTGCAGATCTGTTCTAAAAATCTGTGCCTCAATTGATTCCAATTTTTCTATTGTATCTAGGTCTGGATGACCATAGGAATTATTCACACCACATGAAATAACTGCATATTCCGGAAGAACAGCTTCCAGAAAATCCCAGCTTGTGGAGCTTGCAGAACCATGATGTCCTACTGACAGTACATCACAGTAAAGATCTTCATTTGCTGCTATGATATCCTTTTCTTCCTTTGACTCAGCGTCACCAGTAAATAAGAATGACGTATCGCCATAATCAAGACGAACCACAACAGAATTGTTGTTTGAATCATCCCTAATTTGTGTCGGTCCAAGTACAGTAAAGCTGCCCTCGCCAAACTCGTACTCTTGACCCACTTCTGGGTATGTCACTTCCTTATTTTGAGACAACAATGTATTGTAGAATGACGTATAAAGTTTGGAATTATGTTTATAGTCCGGTGCAATGATTGTCTCAGTATCAAATGCATGAAGTGCACCGACAAGACCATTTAAATGATCTGCATCGTAATGAGACGCAATCATATAGTCAATGTCCTCAACACCCTCATCCTTCAGATATGAAACAAAGTATGATGCTGCGTCCGAGTTTCCACCATCATATACAAGTACATCATCACCAGCCTTTGCCATTATTGCTAGTCCCTGACCAACATCAATAAAGTGAACTGTCAATTCTTCCTGAGGCAGATTGCTCTGTGTGTTTTCGGCAGCCGGTACAGCCATCGTCCCCGGCAGCATCATGGTTGCTGCAACGGTGACTGCCATCCACTTTTTCAGCTGCCCTGTCAATTTTTCTGGAAATGTTTTTTCAAGCATGTGTTTCATCTTTGGTGTGTTCCTCCTTTTTTTCGTATGAGACAATCAATATTTAATAAGAAATTGATTGCTTCACACGGTACTAGGATTAGTTTAACACACTCAGATGTGGAATGCCATAAAATTCTTCTGAAAGAGTATACACAGGTTCTTCATTGTTCTCTTCTTTGGTTACTTCTACATACTCGCTCTGTGCCAGATCAATATATGAAAACTCAGTACAAGCAAATGCCTGTTCCATTATCATTGCAACCTCAAATGGTTCATTCGATAATGTGATATCTGCATTCACCGTGGATAAGATTATAATGCTGGCAACCGTTATCTTTTCATAATCATTGTTTTGCTCAGCCATTCGTGAATATAATTGTTTCAATGCCTTAAGAAAACGCGATCCTCTTACACCATTCTCTGTATCACGCACTCTGCACCATGCTACAGTCTGCGGACCATCAAGAAGCTGAACTCCGAGTTCTGTAATCTGCCCCTTTGTTGCAATGCCTGTCGATTCCACTACTTCTGTCAGGTACCCATTTAACTGAGAATACTTTGGATCTAAATCTGCCTCTGTAACCTCTAATTCCAAACCTCCATACATATTAACAAGCTGTGCAAATATTGAAAATGATGCTGTCACTTGACCCTCAATTTTAATTCCAAAATTTCGTTCAATTGCACTCCAAAGATCATTAGTACTCTGATACCACCAGTCGTACTCACTCGCTTCCTTTCCATCCAGCTCTAGGCGACGTGGAATTGAAATAAGTTGAATTTTTCCTTTGCTCGCATCCATCCCTGCCAAAACAATTGCATCTGCATGCGTACCTGTTTTTTTATCTGTGCGACCATCCGTTCCAAGTAACAAATAATATTTCATTTCTTGATTTACTTGCACGGTCTGTGAATTATCTTCCTCTGTACTCTTTTCCACCTGTGCTGCAGGCTGATTTGTATTCTTATTTCTTATAATGTCTGGCATAGCTGTCACCATAAAAAATACAATAATCGCTGCCGCTGCCATTGCAATTTTCGCAAATCTGCCCATCTTTTGCCTATTTTCTTTTTTTGTCTGCACTTTTGCTCTCGCAGCTACCCATATTTTATCTTTCTGTTCTTCCGAAAGCTTTATTTCATCGCACATATTTCTATAATCATCCTGCTTCATGCTGCACCTTCCTTTCTGTTTGTTAAATTCGTGAACTACTATCTGCCTGCGGCTCCACCAGTTCTTCTTTCAATTTTTTTCTCGCTCTAAGTAAGAGTGACCGCACCGTAGATGACTGTTTTTCCATAATTTTAGCAATCTCTTCCGTTGAATAGCCGACATAATAATATAGATAAATTACTGTGCGGTATTTTGTTGGCAATGACATTACACTCTCCCACACATCGCTAATCTGCACACCTACCTTTTCCATATCAATAAGCGATTCGTCCGCTGTCACCTTACGTCTCCACCATTGGCGATGAAGCTGCCTGCATTCATTAACCCCAACCTTAAGTAACCATGACTTTTTATGACTTTCCGACTCAAATGTTCCTGTGTACTCCATTAAATGTACCAATGTATTCTGCACCGCATCCATTGCATCATGTACATTTCCAGTGTAAAAATAACATAGTCGGTACAAATCATCACCGTAGTCATTATAGATTTGACGTACCTCTCTTTCTTCGTGTTTCATCCCTTATCACCTCCGCCTTGTAACGATCAATGCATTGAATTTTCTACTTGTGTTTTATTTCCTTTCACCTATATCATGCAGCTGCCTTAAGAAATGTTGCAAACTATTATAAAAAAGATTCTGTTTCCAGGAAAAATCCGAACAAAAAAGAAAAAGTCCTGCTTTCGCAGGACACATAGCAGCTTGTAGGAGAATCGAACTCCTGTTTTCGCCGTGAGAGGGCGACGTCTTAACCCCTTGACCAACAAGCCATATTTATTTTTTCTTTGCCTATCGGCAATCGAGGCGACAAGATTTGAACTTGCGACCTCTGCGTCCCGAACGCAGCGCTCTACCAAACTGAGCCACACCTCGAGCTAAGCAGCTTGTAGGAGAATCGAACTCCTGTTTTCGCCGTGAGAGGGCGACGTCTTAACCCCTTGACCAACAAGCCATATTTATTTTTTCTTTGCCTATCGGCAATCGAGGCGACAAGATTTGAACTTGCGACCTCTGCGTCCCGAACGCAGCGCTCTACCAAACTGAGCCACACCTCGAGCTAAGCAGCTTGTAGGAGAATCGAACTCCTGTTTTCGCCGTGAGAGGGCGACGTCTTAACCCCTTGACCAACAAGCCTTGCAACGATATATATATTATCATATCTCAATTCTTTTGTCAACACTTTTTTCAAGTTTTTTTAATTTTTTATTTTTTTTGTTCTTTTTCGACACTTTACAACGGCACGCTAATACCACATTCGCAGCAATCATTTGTAAAAACATTTGCGGGATACCATCACTTTTGCGAATTGGTATCCCACGAATAAATTGCCTAGCTCTGAATAGTTACAACTTACAGCGTAATAATCTCGTCAAGACCACAGCCTTCCATCTGCTCTGCACCACCTACAACACAGATACCGCCCTCTTTCATAGCAGTACTAATCTGCTCTGCGGCCTGCGCTAGCTTTTCTGGTGTTGTCTCGAGAATCTGCTGCCAACGTGTGCAGCGCTCTTCCCAACTAATCTGTCTCCAATAGAAGTTATCTGCTGCCTGTCCCTTCATTCTAGGTGTCTGAAGCGGTGACTGATCTGAAACTGTTCCAATGATAAAGCCTGTCAGATCTGGATTTTGTGCCGCAAACTCTTTTAAGAAGCTGCTGCAATCTAAATATTTTCTAAGAGATTCTCTGGCGCTCGGATCACGATACGAATAGCAGTAAAATCCTCCATTTGCTCGAGTAAGCATACCTGTTCCGTAAGCACCGCCCTGAACGCGAATTACATTCCACAAATAGCTCAGGCTCACAATCTTGGCTGCTGTCTGCCATGCACCATTATAATTTCCTGTAATTGTACCGCGCACTGCAAAGGCGATATCGGCTGGAATGATGATTCCCTCTTTTTTGATGCCCCATGGCTTTATTGCAATTGTCTGTGTCTTCAAAAGATCTGGCTTTGACGGCAAAAGCTCCTGCAGCATTTGAACAACATTCGCTGCATATGCATCTGTATTTCCTGTAAGACTGATAGTCAACTGTTCCTTTGAAACTGCCTTTGCATACAGCGCTGTCAATTTTTCAAGAAGACTATTCCAGTTCCAATTTTCTTCCTGAGTTTTTAACCACTGATAGAATGTAACACCACCAGTACACTCTGAAACTACACTTGAAACACTCATCTGCGCTGACACACGACCAAGTGCTGCTGCATGACCACCCATTACTGTCTGCTCAAAGCATCCCATCTTAATCTGACGCAACAAATCAAGAACTGCTTTTTCAGAATTGGCAGTATCAAATCTTGTCTGCGTCAAAATCTCTGCTGCAAGACTAACTGCCTGATCTACATTTGACTCAAGCGTGCTAAAGGATGCGCAAAGCTTTACTGTACAGCAGCTGCTGTCATCCTTTATATTGAAGGTACTGATAAAAAAAGTCATGCTTCCGCACAAAAGACGTACACGGTTGTTTAACTCCTCTACACTTGACTGTGTTGTTTCCAGATTTCCAAAAAGGCGACATAAAAGTCCAAGTGCTGGAAGTTCTGCCTCTGTATAATGGTTTTCATCGAAATAAAGCGTAATATAAGCAATTCCGCTTGAATTAACGCGATGAACCAATACCTTTTGTCCATCAATTACAAGTTCTTCAATTGGCTGCTCTTGCGGCGTGCGGCTTAAATCAGATAACTCTAAATGTGGAAGTGCTGCCAACTGCTCTGGCGTATCTTCGCTGTTTTGCCATGCCTCTAGTCTTTCCTGTTTTGCAATAATCTCTTCTCTTGCCTTCTCACTCCACATTGCAGACTCATCTTCAATTCTCTTTGCTTCCTTTGCTCGGCGCGCTTCTCCTGCTGTTTTAGACGGAATCAATGTAACCTTACAGCGATGCGGATTTTCAAGCAGCTCTTCACGAATTAAATGTTCAAAATATCCCTGTTTCATCTTTTCACGAAGATGTACAAATAAGTCACCAATCTGCAGATTAGCCTCTGGTGCGCCTCCATACAGCCAGCTGTCAAACACCTGCATTCCAAGAATCAGTCCCTGCGGATAGCTTCCATAATCGCGTTCTCTCATCTGGAACTCAAGATTTGCCATAGAAGCTTCTAACTTCTCATGATCAAGACCACCATTTGCTAATGCATTCAGTGTGTCGAAAATTCGCTTTTCTACTTGTTTGCAATTCTCTTTTTTCACATTGCGAGCCTCAATTTTTACCCACGGATTTGCGACACCATCTATTGTATAAAGACGCATTGTTTCTGCAAGTCCGTCTTCTAACACTGCCTTCGTAAGCGGTGCCTGATTATTTCCAGTAAGCACATCAGACAAAATCTGCATTGCTGTAAGCTTTTCGCGCTCTGCATAGGTTCCGATCACACGCCCCCAGGACAGACGAATTTTTCCATCTTCATTCTCATCGGCACCAATCTCATATTCAATTTGCTGCTCACCCGCATCCACTGCTGACTGAAGCGTTGGCGGATCCATGCGCTTTGTCTGTTCAAATGAGGACAGATATTCATCATTGATAATACCAAGAATGGCATCTATATCCATTGCGCCATCAAGATACACATAGGCATTCGACGGAGAATAAAACCGTTTATGGCTTTCAATAAATTCTTCATATGTCAAATCCGGAATTTTTGTCGGATCACCTCCAGATACATAACGATACGGTGTATCAGGAAAGAGCGCTCTATTGATTGTCATATCCATCAGTTCATCCGCATCTGCAAACGCTCCCTTCATCTCATTAAAGACAACACCTTTGTAGCCTGGCTTTCCCTCGCTATCAAACTCATAGTGCCATCCTTCCTGATAAAAAATTTCTGGTTTTGTATATACAGCTGGATAAAATACAGCATCAAGATAAACACGCATCAAATTGACAAAATCCTTATCATTTCGGCTTGCCACCGGATAAAAGGTCTTATCCGGGAATGTCATTGCATTCAAAAATGTGTTCATGGAATTTTTTAAAAGCTCCACAAACGGCTCCTTAACTGGATAATTTTTTGAACCGCATAAAACGGAATGCTCTAAAATATGAAATACACCTGTATCATTCCAAGGCAGAGTCTCAAAGCCAATGCCAAATACCTTATTTTCTTCCTCTCTGCTTATCCATACCAGCTCTAAGCCTGTCTTTTCATGCTTCATCTGGTACATCACTGCATCTAGCTCAGGAAGCGGTACTTCTCTTTCTACGATAAATCCATGAACTGTATCATGTACTGTCATAAAAAGTCCTCCTTATTCTCTATTTTTCTTACCTACTGATTAGTATTATACTGATTCTGACAAAAAAGAGCAAGAAAATTCTGACATTTACTAAAAGTCTCTCAAAATAAAACGCCCCTTGAAAATGATATGCTACCCTCATATAGGACAATGAAATATAAAAGTCCTATATGGG
>NZ_JAXWCK010000006.1:0-15771 GCF_037349415.1 Anthropogastromicrobium sp. | reverse complement strand
ATCATTGTCCGATAATTGCAAAAAGTTTCTTGGCTTTCCCGCCCGACTTTTGTAATTGAAATTATAGATTCAAGAGTAGCGCCGACGCTGTCCTATATTGGAATTTTTGAGTAAAGGAAGCAAATAGCCAGTGGACGGGAAATGTTTTCTCGTCCACTGGCTATTTTTTTGACTTGAATTGCTAATTAGTTTTCATTTTTATCCATTGCAACCTTAAATTCGTCAAGCGTCATCTTTGCACACTGAGCGGCAGTTTCGATAGGCAGAAGATTTTGCATAACAAGATCAATTAACTGGTTGATGCGTCCCTGCTCAATACCCTGCTCAATACCCTGCTCAAGTCCCTGTTCAATACCCTGTTCAAGTCCCTGTTCAAGTCCCTGTTCAAGTCCTTGTTCAAGTCCTTGTGCGAGTCCTTGTGCGAGTCCTTCTTGTATTGCTTTATCTCGGCTTTTCTTTAACTCTTCTTCAATTTCTTCCTTCATAAGCTCTCTCAATGCCTCACACATATCCGAAGTCCTCCTTACTTTGTCATAGTTTTTTCTGTTTGCAGCGACACTTACCTGTAATACAGCGTCAGCCTTTTCCTTATCCCCAGGCTCTGTAAAACTCTGAGCAAATCTTGTGAATCTATGAATATCGTCAGTATTGGCATTTTTTGATAATACTTTAAGGCTTTCATGATTCTTAGAATTAAGTTCGTTTGTCACAACAATCTGCATAGGAATTGCAAACCCATTTATGTAGTATATGCCGGGTGTATGTTCTTGAATAGAAAATCCATATTCAGATAGTCATTTGCACGGTGTAAAAGTTCCTTTCAGGATAAGTATAACACTAGAATATATGTTTTGTAATACAAAATTCATTGCGAATCTTTTGTTATTTGCTGCATTGGAGTGGAACATAAACAGACAGGAAAAAGCCATGGAAATTTGTCAGGAAGCGATTGACCGTTCCATTCAGGCAGAAAGCTTTCGTGGATTGCTGCCGCTCTTAAAGCAGCGCTTGTTTTTTGAAAAACAGTTAAAATGGAATCAAGAAGAATGGGATGAGCAGACTATAAATGTTTAAAATTATTAGCCACTAACAAATAATGATAGCATGTTTTTTAAAGAAAGTACATGACCAAAATCAAAGAAAAATAAGAAAAAATATGGTGTTTTGGTCATGTACTTTTGATATCATATATGGTATAAAATAATCAAGAAACTTGAAACTCGTGATTATAGAAGGGAAGGTGAGTCCAATGGAAAATAAAGTTAAGTTAGTTGATAGCTAATAGAAATGAGGCTTATTATGAGTATTGTATTAAAAAAGAGATTATTGGCAATCGGAGCTGCATTAATATTCGCATTATCTGGAAGTACTGTATTGGCCGGTTCGTATCATTTGGGTGTATTTACAAAGAATAAAGGATATGAAGCAGGTCGTGAAATTAAAAATCAAGCGACCAATACGATTAAAGTTCAAGTAACAGGAAGTAATTGGATTAATTTGGCAACTAACTTTTTTGGATGTATTTTATAAAAGAATGGTGGTGTGCATATATGAAATCAAGAGTGAGATTAATACCTATTGCATCAATTATTTTAATATCGAGCACATTTTCTTTATCAGGATGCAAATTAAAGAGAGAATTGGAGGTGACATTTGCAGAAACAACTGTAAATGAAACTGTAATAAGTGATACAAAAATAAATGAGATTCAAACATGTGAAGCAAAGGAAACTGAAATAGATGAGACTCAAATGCGTGAAACGGAAAAAGATACACTGACAGGTGAGATTGTGTATCTTAAGGCACAAGTATCTGATGCGTTTATTTTAAATGAGCTGACAAATTGCTTTTTAGGCTGTGATGAGACAATGGCACAGGATTATCTGGTGAAGCCGTATTATGATTATTTAGAAGAGCAGGGATATATGTCTTCTGGTCAGTATCTTTATGAGAATGAGTTTGAGATATTAAATATATTACAGAATGGTCAATCAAAATCATCTTATATCATATATACAGATAATAAAAATGCTGCGGGTATGTGCTATGACATTTATGATATACCTGGTTTTTTATATAATGGAATCGGTTCCTCAATGGAAAAGCAGTTTCCAAAAGAGGATTTAAAATTATGTACAAGGGAAGAGGCAATTAAACAATGCGAAAAATATGCGGTGGCATGTGGATATAAAGATGCAGACGTACAGGTATATGCAATGACAAAAGAAGCGCTTAACCGTGTCTGTAAAATAAACAATACAACGACGGCTGCTCCAGATCCTAATTTTTATCACCCTTTTTCAGAAGCAGAAAAGTGGAGATTAAATAAGGAGCGTCAGGAGGCATTAGAAAAGGAAGATACCGATCTGGTGCAATCAATTGAACAGAAAATGACGGAACTGAATGAAATTTCGTATATTCAGTGGGAGGAAAAGGATGAAGCATATCTATTGATTTACCGACCGTATGTAAATAATTTGCTTGTGGATGGATGGGGACAGACACTAGTTATTGTGTATGTACCGCAGTTAGAAAAAGTGGTTCTGGTAAAAGGATATTCTCCGGTTCAAGTGAGTAAAAAGCAGGAGAAAAAACTGATCTCAAAAGAAGTAGCAATATCGACAGCAATGTTGGATAAGGGAATTGAAGATGTGAGTAAATTTAAAATTAAGTCAATAGAACTAGTATATTCAACTAGAGCTGTGCAGTTTGAGGCAGATGAACCGTCGATGAACCCATGTTGGAAAATTAACTATTCTTATCCTGAAATGGCAGAGGATGATGAAGGAAGTATATGGATTGATGCTGTTACAGGATTTGTGAGCAAATATATTGAAAATTTATAAAGATGAATAGAATGATTGGAGGTGAAAAAGATGAATGCAATGAAAATGGATGCAAAACGAAGCATTTGTTCCGTAAAAATGATAATAATAATAGTAGCTCTAGTGTTTACTTTAATTTTTTCATCGTGGGATATGATTAGAGCAAGTAAAAAAGATATTTTTGCGTGTGGTGTAATTGATATGCTAGGTACAGCACTAATGATGGATAAATTTAAGGTGTTAATGGTAATGTTCACGGCTGGAATTTATACAGCTGGATTTTGTTATGATTTCAAACATCATTATATTCGCATGATACTTGCAAGAACGGATTTAATAAGTTACAGCATATCAAAATTTATTGTAAATACAGTTGCAGTTGTTTTTGCATGTATTGCTTCATTTTATTTATTTTTAGTTGTGGCAGTTGGCTTTTTAGGGGCAAACCTAACACAGATTAAAACGGTTCCGTGCTATTATCAAATAGGATATAAGTTTCCAGTTTTGTATATTGGAATGATGGGGTTGCAGTTTGGAATGGTCTGCGCAATGAGCTGCGCAGTTGGAATGCTGTTTTCAGTATTTCAGCCAAATACGTTTGTTTGCATTGGAATTTCAGGAATGGTATTTTTCTCTGCAATTTCATACATTCCGTTAGGTTCGATATTCGATGTCTATAATTTGATTAGTATGCAACCGACATTGCCAGCAGGACAAGAAACATTGCAAGGAATTATGTTTTTATGGGGAATGTTATATCCAATTTGTGTAATTCTTATTTGTACATATCTATTTTATCGGAGAATGAAATGGAGGGAGCAGAATGGATTATTGTAGATCGGTATTGGCTGTAGCGGGAGCAAATTTTAGGCGACTAAAGCGTGATGCCAGAGTGTGGTTTATTTTTGTGTTCACAGCACTTTTGATTCATTATTATTTGCGTCCTGTGATCAATTATGGAATTGATACTGGGACAAAAGCACCTATCTATATTATGGAATTGTTGTTTTGCAGTGCAACAATTTCTGTGAAAGCACCTAAGATTTTGTTTTATATTGGAATGCTGTGTCTTTTATGCGATGCTCCTTTTTTTTATCCATTAAAGCCATATATAATTATGAGGAGTAAACGCACTGCATGGTGTGTTGGCGAGTGCATATATATTGTAGGGATGGCATTGTTGTATGCTGCTTTTATATTAATTGTGTCGTCACTTATGATTCTCCCAATTGGAACAATGAGGGATTCATTTTCAGGAGCATTGACTGATATGGTGCTTGGAACAGGAAAGATGCCACTTGGAGAGATTGCGAATATTTATCCGAGTGCTCAATTCTCATCGGAAATGATAAGATATTTGTATCCGTCGGGCGCGATGATGTATACATTTGTGTCAGTTTGGGTTTCATTTTCAATTCTTGGTCTTTTCATGTACTGGGTTAGTTTGATAAGAAGGAATGTAGTGTGTGGAATGGCAATTGCAGGAACTCTTGTATTTCTCGACCCGATTTTAGTGTGGGCAGCCTGGCCAAATAATTATTGGATATTGGCATTTTCTCCTGTCAGTTGGACAAGTGTTGAACAGTTGAATATTTTGGCAGCAAATCATTTTATCAGCATTCCGTTTGTGATAGCAGCCGATGCATTATTAGTGATTTTTCTATTTATTTTAATATTCCAGACAGCGAAACGAATTTCGCTAAATGGTTTTTTGACGGAGGAGGCGTGATGTGATATGCTTGAAATTGAAAATTTGACAAAAACATTTGGAACACAGACAGTCATTTCTGATATTTCAATGACGCTTGTGTCAGGAAAGATTTATGGATTAGTAGGGAGAAATGGTTCTGGAAAAACAATGCTGATGAAAATGATACTCGGTTTTGTTAGCCCGTCATCTGGTAGTATAAAAATAGAAGGAAAGGTTTTAGGAAAAGATATAAGTATGCCAGATCGAATTGGTGCAATTATAGAGAATCCAGGATTCTTGCCAGAGTATTCAGGATTTAAAAATCTAAAATTCTTGGCAATGATACATCATAAAATTTCAAATGAAGAAATTCGCGAGGCAATGCGCATAGTTGGACTTGATCCAGACAGTAAAAAACACGTAGGAAAATATTCGCTCGGAATGCGCCAGCGCCTTGGCATTGCACAGGCGATCATGGAAGATCCAGATATTCTTCTTTTGGATGAGCCGTTAAATGGACTTGACAACGAGGGTGTAGAAGAAATAAGAAAAGTACTTTTATCCCTGAAAGAAAAAGGAAAATTGATTATTTTGGCCAGTCATTCGAAAGAAGATATACAAATCCTTTGCGATACGGTATTTCGGATGGATCATGGGAAAATTATTGCGACGGAGACAAATTAAGCCGATAGGGTCAGAAAGAGGCAGCAGAAAAGTAGGAAAAGCGAAGAGAATGAAGTACAAAATCTTTAAATATTAAGCTTCTGGTATTCTCTTGGTGAGACACCAAAATGCTTTTTAAAGATCTTAGAAAAGTGATAAAGGTCTGGATAGCCAACAGAGATTCCAGCAGTGGAGGGAGATTGTCCGTAGACAGTCAAAAGCTCTGCTGCTTTTTCAAGTCGCAGTTGAATCAAATATTTCTGGGGAGAGATGCCCATGCGTTTTTTGAAAAGGTCAGACAGGTAGCTGCGGTTGATATTCAAGCGATCAGCTACCTGCCTGATCGTGATGCCATTGATATACTCAGCATTGATGCAGTTAATTGCCTTTTGCACATAATCAGTGTCAGATTTTGCATTGTCCAACAAGATACTAAAAAATTCCCACAGCTTTGCGCATAAAAAAGCAGTTCTTCCATTTTCCATTTTTTCGCACTGAAGCATTTCCTCAAAAATTTTGCCAGCACTTGGACAGTGAATGATCGGCTTTAAAAGCTGCTCAGGAACGGATTGGTCTGTTGTAAAGCCAATCCAAATATAGCGCCATGGCTTTTTCTGATCGGCTTCATAATAGGTTTTTTCGTATGGTGGGATTACAAAAATGTCCCCAGGCTTGACCGAGTAAGAGATGCCGTCGCGCTCGAAACGACCAAAACCATACACAATATAATGCAAAAGCCAGTGAGTACGCACACTCGGTCCAAAGAAATGACCGGGATCGCAAGTTTCACTGCCAAATTGCATGGGACTAAAATCTTTATAGTGTTGATCAATTACAATTTCACTTTTTATCATTTGATCGTGTTTTCCTTTCACTTGTAGTTTTTGCGGTTTGTTTTATCATTTTTATTTGTTTGTTTTGTTTACATTCATTTCTAACATAATAACAAGTTTTCCAGACAAAAATCAATCCCATTTTAAAAGAAATCTGTTAGAATGAAGACACACAGAAAGACAAGATGTTGGTAGCTTAAGATAGCTAGGAAACATCTTGATGGGTAGAAGAAATCAACTAAAAAAGAAAGGAAAACTACTATGAAAATTACTTTTATGGGTGCTGGAAGCACAGTATTTGCGCGAAATGTAATCGGAGATTGCATGTGTTCAGAGGTGCTAAGAGACAGTACATTTGCTCTGTATGACATCGATGGTGCAAGATTAAAGGAAAGCCAGACCATTTTGGAAGCGATGAGAGAGACAATGGGCGGCTATGGAAAGATTGAGTGTTATCTGGGCGTGAAAAACAGAAAAGAGGCGCTTCGTGGAGCAACTTTTGTAGTCAATGCAATTCAGGTAGGCGGCTATGATCCATGTACGATCATTGATTTTGAGATTCCAAAGAAGTTTGGACTGAGACAGACAATTGCAGATACACTAGGAATCGGCGGTATCATGCGTGCGCTTAGAACCATTCCGGTGATGGATGATTTTGCAAGAGATATGGCAGAGGTTTGTCCAGATGCTCTGTTTTTAAATTATACAAACCCGATGGCTATGTTAACTGGTTATATGCTTCACTATACACCGACCCAGACAGTAGGTCTATGCCACAGTGTTCAGGTTTGCTCAGAGACATTATTAAAGGAAGTTGGCATGGAAGACAAGTTGGAGGGAAGAAAAGAACTTATTGCAGGAATCAATCATATGGGTTGGCTTCTTGAATTAAAGGACAAAAATGGTGTTGATCTGTATCCAGAGATCAAGTCACGCATTGGGGCAAAAATGGAAGATCCTGAATTTAAGGATAAGGTACGCTTTGACTACATTCGAAATTTTGGATACTACTGCACTGAGTCAAGTGAACACAATGCAGAGTACAATGGATTTTATATTAAGAGCAAATACCCAGAGTTAATTGATCGCTACAACATTCCACTAGATGAGTATCCGCGCCGCTGTGTCAACCAGATTGATGGTTGGAAGAAGGAATATGCCGAGTTGATGGAGAAGGGTGTGAAGGAACATACACGCTCACGCGAATATGCATCTCATATCATGGAGGCAGTTGTCACCGACAAGGCTTATCAGATTGGAGGAAATGTATTAAATACCAATCATCTGATTTCCAATCTTCCGGCAGAAGCATGTGTAGAGGTACCGTGCCTTGTCAACGGCTCTGGCATTCATCCGTGTGCGGTCGGATCACTTCCAGTTCAGTGTGCAGCGATGAATATGACCAATGTTAACGTGCAGCTTCTAACAATAGAGGCGGCAAGAACGCATAAGCTAGAGCATGTCTATCAGGCAGCAATGCTTGATCCGCATACGGGAAGCGAGTTGGATATTGATACAATCAAAAAGATGGTGGATGAGTTGATTGCAGCTCACGGAACGTATCTGCCGAAATTCCACTAACGAATAGATACCCACGAATTGCTCCGCCCTCTGCAACTCTCGCAATTCTAAAAAGCCATGGGAGTTTATTTTCCCATGGCTTTCAATCATTTATCACAAGATTATCTTAGTCCATCTTCGGTGCGTCACCGTTTAAGTAGGAGCACAGCAGACGGAAGGTATTTACTACGCCGTCTTTATGGGAACGCTCATATCCGTGGGATGCGTAAACACCGGCACCAATAAGACCGTGACGGGCATCCTTTCCTGCACTCAATGCAGCATCGGAATCAGAACCGTAGAATGGATAAATGTCAACAGCATAGTCAATGCTGTCTTTTTTTGCTGCATTTACAAGACCGGTTGTTACCTGATAATTGTAAGGACCGTGGCCATCCTTGGCACAGATTGATACCTGACGCTCAGTACATTCAAGACCATAGCCAACACATCCCATATCAACAGAAAGAAGTTCAGTAACATCTTCTGGAATGGAAGCACATGCACCATGACCAACCTCTTCAAATACTGTCATATGCTGGTAAACCTTGCGAAGCGGTGTGATGTTGTTTTCACGGATATATTTTGCATAGCCAAGTAAAATTGCGGCGCTTAACTTGTCATCTAAGAAGCGGCTCTTGATGTAGCCTGAGTTGGTTACAACGAGATTTGGATCTGCACAGACAAAGCAGCCGTTTGTGATGCCGAGTGCCTTTACGTCATCCTTGGAGGTAACAGGCTCGTCCAAGACAACCTCAACTGACTGGAATGTGCGCTGTGTAGTAGAATATTCCTTATTTACATGAAGGGAAGCATCTGCCAATTGGATGGTTCCCTCATAAATCTGTCCGTCGTAGGTGTAAACGCGGCAGTTATGAGCTTCTGCATTGTTTGCGTTGAAGCCGCCGACAGGAGACAGACGTAAACGTCCGTTTGACTTAATCTCAGCGACAACGGCACCAAGTGTATCTACGTGAGCCATGGTAAGAATCGGATCACCCTCACCGCCGATCTCTGCAATTACGCCGCCTTTAACGGTACGCTTTGCGCTGTAGCCAAGACGTGCGTACTCCTCTAACAGATAGTCGGTTACTTTTTTTGTGAAACCAGATGGACTGTCAATTGCCATCAGCTTTTTTAGCTGTTCCATGATGTAATCAAGATACTGATTCATGTTCTTTTTCTCCCTAATCATTAAAAAAATTTTGCCCGATGATGTGACAAATAATTGCTGTTAAGTGTCTTCAACCGGGTTTATATATGTCCATGATACACAAAAAGAAGATGATATGCAACCCAAATTATGTGTTACATATCTTATTTTTGTGGATAAAATTTTGCAACTATGCTGTTTTGAATAAAAAAATGGCGGTTTTTAATTAAAAATGTAACATATAACATACTAAAAACTAGGGAAAACAGGCAGTAAACACAGGATACGTGCGAGTAAAATTTTAAACCATTTACAAATAAAACTTGATGAGCTAGTCTGGACTTAGCAAAGATGCACAGCGAAATGAGCTGGAAAATAAGAGATGATAAGAAGAAGGAGGAGACAAAACCATGGGAAAGAACCCTAAGACAAAAGTTCCCAAGAAGAAAATAAACTACGCAGTTTATTTTAAGAACAACTGGCAGCTGTATGTATTAATCTTGCCGGCAATCATCTACTTTATTGTATTCAACTACATGCCTTTATATGGAATCCAGATTGCATTTAAGGATTTCAAGGCGGTGTTTGGAATTTCAGGAAGTAAATGGGTTGGCTTTAAGCATTTTGAGAATTTCTTCCATGCTTACTATTTTAAGAGACTGCTTGCAAACACATTATTGTTGAATGTGTACAACCTGCTTTGGAGCTTTCCGGTACCGATTATTTTGGCAATTCTGTTAAACCAGATTAAGGGACCGAAAATCAAGAGATTTATCCAGACAAGTATTTACGTACCATATTTTATCTCAACAGTTGTTTTGGCAGGTATGCTTTACATTTTCCTGTCACCGACAAGCGGTATCTTTAATATTCTTCGTCAGGCACTTGGTATGAAGGCAGTTGACGTTATGTCTGATGCAAAAGCATTTAGAACTATTTATATTGTTTCTGGTATCTGGCAGTCAGCTGGATGGGGAACTATTCTTTACATTGCTTCACTTTCTGGTGTAGACCCATCTCTTTATGAGGCGGCTGAGATTGACGGTGCAAGTATATGGCAGAAGATTCGCTACATTGATGTGCCAAGTATTGTGCCTGTTATTGTTATGGTATTTATTCTGGATTGTGGAAAACTGTTAAGCAGCAATACAGATAAGGCACTCGTTATGCAGACAGCTGGAAATATTCCTACATCTGATATCATCGGTGTGTATGTATATAATGTCGGACTTGGAAGCGGACAGTTTTCCTATACTACGGCAATCGGCTTATTTATCAATATAATTAACTTTATTATCATTATCACAGCAAACCAGATTTCAAAGAAGATATCTGATGTGGGCTTATTCTAAGGAAGGAGGAACAGAAGAAAATGGACACAAAAAAGAAGTTTAGTCAGTACAGCAAGAGTAATCAGGCATTTTATATATTTAATGCTGTTTTCTGGATCATTGTCATGTTTCTGATCCTTTATCCGCTGTATCTTGTTATTATTGCATCTGTTTCCGACCCAGACGCTATTGTAGCAGGAAAGGTAATTTGGCATCCAGTTGATTTTTCATTTATTGGTTATCAGTCAATTTTGAAGTATAGTGAGATGCTTCATTCATATGCCAATTCTATTTTTTATACAGTAGTCAGTGTAACGATCAGTATTGTAGTTACGCTTGCGGCAGCATACACGCTGTCTCGTCCGAAGTTTATCGGAAAGGGACTTATTAATCTGTTCTTTGTATTTACTATGTTTTTTAACGGCGGATTGATTCCAACGTTCCTTGTTATGAAGGATATCGGACTCTATAATACACCAATGATCATGATTTTAATGGGCTGTGTCAGCGTATGGAATCTGATGGTGGCAAGAACCTATATTCAGACAAATATTCCGCACGAACTGTATGAGGCAGCAATGTTGGACGGTACAACACATTTTCAGTATTTCTTTAAAATTGTACTTCCTCTCTCTAAGACAATTATTGCAGTTTTAGCTGTTTATTATGGCGTTTCAAAGTGGAATGACTATTTTACGGGACTTGTCTATATTAAAGACAGAAGCCTTCTTCCGCTGCAGACAGTGCTTCGCGAGATTTTGGCTACGCTTCAAGTTGATAAGTCAGGTGACTATATGCAGACAATGTCTGACAATGCTGCAGATATGGCAGAAGCAATGCGTATTGCAAACGTGGCAAAATATTGTATTATTGTAGTGGCTACAGGACCAGTTGTTATTCTGTATGGATTTATGCAGAAATATTTTGAAAAGGGTGTTATGATCGGTTCATTAAAGGGCTGATGTGGGATTAAAAAAGATTCTGACCATGAAATTCATGGTTTCGATAAAAACAATCAAAATGAATCAAGGAGGATTTTACGATGAAAAGAAGATTTTTGGCAGGAGCAATGAGCGCAGCAATGATGCTTTCAGGAGCAATGGGACAGGCAGTTTTTGCTGAGTCTGAGACAGTTGACTACAGTGATCAGCAGACATATCCAATCGTGGATGAGCCGTTGACCTTAAAGATTATGCTTGGAATTAGAGATGTTGATTCTCTGGCAAACCCAAGTGATATGCCAGTTGTAAAGGCATTTGAGGAGAAGACTGGCATTAACCTGGAGTGGGATGTAGTAAAGGGATCTGACTGGAGCACTAAGCTGAATCTGATGTTTGTATCTGATGACTACCCAGACATCATTATTGCACCAATGTGTAATGTTGATGATGAGGAGTATGGTGTTACACAGGGGCTTCTGATTCCTCTTGAGGATAAGATTGCAGAGAATATGTCGAACTATACAACAAGAATTGCAGGAGAAGACGCTGATCCGACTTCTGGTCTTGTTGCAACAGATGGACATACTTATTCTATCGGCTATATGGTAGGTCAGAACATTAATACAAATCAGCATTTCTTTATCAATCAGACATGGCTTGACGCACTTGGACTTGAGACGCCGACTACGTTAGATGAGCTGACAGAGGTACTTTACGCATTTAAGACACAGGATCCGAATGGAAATGGCGAGGCTGATGAGGTTCCGCTTGAGATGGGATTTGACACTGGTTTTTATGGTGTGCGTTTTATTCTTCCGATGTTTGGAATTCCTTGTGATGGAGAAAAATGGATCTACATTGACGATGACAAGAACGTTCAGTTTACTGCAACACAGGATGGCTTCCGTAAGTGCATGGAATGGCTGCATCAGATGTACGAGGAGGAGTTAGTAGATGCTGAGCTTATCTCTCAAGATCTAAATACAATTGAAACAAAGTTAAAAGAAGGTAATGTCGGATTCTTTATGGCATGGAGACTTATTGCTATGGGTTGGGATGATGGTGTAGCAAAGGATGCAGTGCTGTGGACACCAGGTGAAGAGATGGGGGCTGAGCTGAGCAGAACAATTGAGATGGCAAGAGGCGGTGCATGGCTGACAATTACAAATGAGCATGTAGATGAGTCCTTAAAGCTTCTTGATGCAATGATGGATACTGAGACACAGTTTTCACTATATTATGGAGAGAAGGATGCAGAAGATGGCACTGGCTGGACCTACAATGAAAATGGAAAGATTGACACATTGAATGTAGGAAACACAGATAATGTAAAGAATTATTTGGATTGCAATACTATGTTCTTTGGACCTGGAAAATATATTTCAAGTGTATTTAACATGCCAGCGCAGCGTGTTGAGAAAACAGAGTATTGTCAGAAATATGATGAGGCAGGAGTTATTCAGAAATATTCAAATGATTATTTAAGGCTTGCACCGCTTACATCTGAGCAATTGCAGAGCAATGCACTTCTTGAGACTGATATCAACAATGCAGTTGTTGAGAACATGGCAACATTTGTAACTGAAGGTGTTACTGATGAGAGCTGGGAGAAGTTTGTAAACATGTTTGACGGAATGGGTGTTTCTGACTACATTCAGATGTATCAGGATGCAATTGATACTATGGAATTAGAGTAAATGATTAAATGTTTCATGGACAGTATGCAAAAAAAATGATATAATATCGCCAGAGTTTTGTCTGGCATAAGTGTAAAAGCAGATATGCAAAGTAAGGATGCAGATACACATAACAGCCCCACCGCAAAACAGTGGGGTTGTTTGATTTGGCACAAAAAGTCAGACGTGCAAAAGTAAGGGGGAACAAATTCGTGAAACTGGAACGTGGAAAACTACGCCGCCAGGGTGTGCTTTTGTATCTGGCTGCATTTAGTATGATAGTTGTACTGATCATTGCCATAATGGGTGGTTATCTGTACCGGTTTTATCACAGAACGATTTATGAAAATTTTGTAGAGTCAAATGAAACTGATCTTGGAGCAATTGAGTCACGTCATGAAAATGATATGGAGATTATTTCTAATGTCGTGTCACAGATTAATCTTTCAGCAGACTGTACTGAATTTATGCTTGATAAGCAGCCATTAAAAAGTACAAAGTTGGAAGAGCAGCTTTATCAATACACATCAGTAAGCCAGTTTTTTGGTCAGGTATTGTATTTTTATCATGGAGATAAATATTTGTATAACTCAAAAACATCTATTACACTTGATAATTTTGTGCAAATGGGACTTGTGCTTGAGGAAATATCAGAGCAGGCATTTCATGATCTGCTCTGTGCTGAAGACTATAAGCTAAAGGTATTGCCTGAACAAAAGGCAAGCGGATATGTAAAAGTACGTTATATGAACGATACAGATAAATTAACTGTCTATTTAAAAACAGTAATGCCAAAGAAAAATGCTGTCATGGTATTTCTGGTTCCGGAAAAATATTATGATGAGCTGCTAGGCTCTGATGAATCAGAGGATGGCCGCAATCATTATATTTTATATGATGGACAAATCGTGAGTAAGAGAGAAAAAGCAGCTCTTGAGAGCGATTCTGTATTGACAGAGCTGACAAATCTGTATGCTAAGCAGACAGAGAAGCTTAATGATGGCAATCAAAAAGAAATGGCTATTTCTGAGTCTATGACTATAGATGGCGTTTCTATGCTTGTCTCTATGAAAACAGGTGTAAGCGGATTAGTCTATGTGAGTATGCAGCCAATGTCTGTTTTTGCCGGCCAGATTAGAAGCGGTATGTGGGGAATTGTTTTTTTGCTGTTACTGTGCAGTATTCCGGCAGCATTTGGCATTTTACTTTTATATCGTAAAATTGCAGGGCGAATTAGGCGCATTAATATAATGCTCAAAAAAGATGATCGTCCGTATGATTTGGAAAATATAGAGACAGGAATAGAGAGCCTTGTAAAAAATAATGAGACTCTTGCAAAGAGTAATGAGACGTTAGCAAGGACAAATGAGACACATATTCCATTAAAGAAGAATCGTTTTATCGGAAATCTGGTGCGCGGTGTTTATCGAAATGAAGATGAGATTAGAATGGATGCAGCAGAGGCGCAAATCCAGATTCCAGAGTCAGTTTCAGTCTTTGTTATTATGGTGGGTGATCTTGGCGGTGACCGCGGCCAAAGTAATGAGGAGAAGGCCGAGAAGGAAATGCTTGAACTGATTCGTCAGTATTCAAAGATTGATGGTTATCGAATTAAGTTGATAAGCAAGACAAGAAATGTGTTTGTTATCTTTGCATCAGACCGTGATCAGGCAGAAAAGATGCTTGTAAATTTCTTCAAGATTGGTCAGGTTTCATGCGAGGAATTTGTCATGGCCGTAAGTGATTATCATGAGGATTTAATGGAGGTGCCTCAGGCATATCTTGAGGCTGATACTGCATTTGACACAAGATTTATTGTGGATAACAGCAACATGATCCGCTATCAGCAGGCATCGAAGGTGGAGCATATTGAGATTTTGCCGGAGAGTTTTCTTAGAAGACTTAAAAATGCTATTCGTGCATGCAATTGTGATGAGGCAGATGAAGTCATCGATGAGATCTGCAGCAAGCTTAAGAGCAGCAATCATTCTCTTCTTAGCTTCCGTGTACTATATAATGATATTCTTCATATTTTGATTACAGAGTGGAATGACACACACGTTGATTTTTCTAATATTTACAATGTATTTTTGCTGTCACAGTGTTTAACAGTACAGCAGTTTTCAGATATTTTACATGAGGTATGCCATAGTTTAATTGAGGCAAGACAGACAAGTAATGATGATAAATCAGATGAGCCAGACATGGCATCTAAGGCAGTGGCATACATGAAAGAAAATTACAGCAGCCCAGATTTGACAATGGCAGCGCTTGCCGAAATGCTATCCATCAGCCCGGTAACAATGTCTGTCGAATTTAAAAACCGCATGGGTGTAAATCCATCCGATTATCTTGGAATTATTCGTATGGAAAAAGCAAAGGAACTTCTAAAGACAACTTCGCTTAAGGTTAAAGATGTCAGTGCGGCAGTCGGATATGAAGATGAGCATGTGTTTATGCGCCGATTTAAAAAGTATGTTGGAAAAACACCAGGTCAGTATCGGGACGAGCATACAAAACAAAATTAAAAGCCATGGAAAAAAGGAAAAGGGATACTTTATTTAGTGCCACTTTTCCTTTTTTCTGTTCCATCAAGATTTCACGGATTTTTATAGGTTCTTATAAATTAGGTTTTAAAGATAATATATCAATGCTGTTTGTATTGCTCCAAGATCTTTTCTATGTAATTATTATGGGTTCGCTCTGTGAAATTTCGAAATGCCTGTGTGCCACGTGCGACTGCCAATTGCTGCGCAGTTTCTTCCTCAGCATTTGCTTCCATATCTTTTTGCATTAATTTTCGCAGATATGCAAATCGGTTGTTGATTTTCTTTTCTTGATTTCTTCGCTTGATTTCAGCCACTTTTAGAGCAATGTATTTGAGCTGGGCTTGTTCAGCTGTTGGTGCTTCTGGTAGCTTGGAAGCTGGAATTGCATCTAATAGTGCTGAAAGCTCATCAAGTTTTTCCACAGACAGTTTCCAATCGCTTAAAGCACTTTCCCATAGTGGGCAATCCTTTATCACGGTTGGAACTTCTGGTAGATTTACAAAAGTCGGGCGGGAAAGCCCACGGTTTTAACCGTGGGATGAAAGCCAAG
>NZ_JAXWCK010000005.1:0-15193 GCF_037349415.1 Anthropogastromicrobium sp. | reverse complement strand
GATAACTCTGGGGATAACTTGGGGATAACTTTGTTTGGTACTGCATATTTTGCAGGGTGTACTGCGTATTTTGCAGGGTGTACTGCATATTTTGCATGTGTCACTGCAAAATATGCAGTACCTTTAAATAAGCTATTGTTTTTCTCCTACCATTATGGTATACTCAAGCCAATATAAAAATTACAAATTTAGGAAAGGAGAAGAGATCATGACTGGGGGAAGATCGGCTAACCAGTATCATGTACTACTTTAACCATGAACGACAAAGTACAGATTAAAAACTGCCGCCCATTCACGATGATCCACAATGATTTTTTGGATTATGAAGGATTAAATTCAAAAGAGAAATTGGTCATGATCACATTGATGCGGTATGATGGAACTGCATTTCCATCCATTCCTAAATTATCGAAAAAAATCGGTCTGTCTGAGCGCACTGTCCGATATGCACTTAAATCATTAGAAGAAAAAAATTTTATTTCCAGACACCCACGCTATACAGCTGACGGTGCACGAATGAGTAACTCCTATACTATTACTGATGATCCTGACATTTGGAAATCAGAAACATCTGATGAACTTTCAGAAGAGATTTCAAAACAAGAACTTGAAGAAATGGCAGAATTGCTTCGAGCTGCAGGTTATACAATACAAAGTCCAACAGAACAGACTGTTTCTAATTCACAGGCCGCTTCACAAGAACAGCTATCGCTTTCAGATACATCTGACTCCGAGGAAGTTATGCCTTCTAAAAATGTAGAAGAATATTCCATGGACTATTTATATCAATACTTCAACTATGATTTAATTTGCAGCTTTAAAAATCCGTATGGCGGACTAAATTTCCTTGAAAATGAACACGATCAAAAAGTGTTAGATACTGTTTTCTCTGTTTTATATGATATGCTAAATGATCCAAGCGCCTATATTCAAATCGGACAGGACTCTATTCCTCAAGCGGTTGTGAAAAATGAGCTTCTTGGCTTAACTTTTGATGCCATTATTGGTGTAATCGATGCTTACAATAATGAAACTGAACATGGTGCCATCTATGATCCTGTCAGCTGGCTTCGAAATGCTCTATATAAAGGCAGCCAGCCACACATTCCTGATGGGTGATTAAAGTGATATAATTTTTTTCAATAAAAAAGCGTACCAGTCAAATTACTTTAACCGATACGCTTCTTTGTGTTACCTATTTTTCTATTTTCATAAATTTCAACTATTTTTAAATTAATCCCTGAATCAGAATAAAAACAATCAAAATCGGAAGAATAAACTGGAAATATGGCCTTAATTTCTTTGAAATTTTTATGCCATCTCCTGTATTTGCTTCCTCACAATATTTTTCAAATCCCCAGCCCCACTTTGTTACGCAAAACAGCAGGTAAATTAAAGAACCTATAGGAAGCAGCAAATTGCTGACAATAAAGTCTTCACTGTCAAGCACATCGCGCCCTCCAATCAGATGCAAATTGCTCCACACATTATAGCCAAGCACGCACGGAAGACTTGCAATCAAAATAACGATGCAATTGATCAGTGCAGCCTTATTTCTTGACCAGCCAAACATATCCATACAGAATGACATAATATTTTCAAATACCGCAATCACAGTAGAAAAGCTTGCAAATGTCATAAATAAAAAGAACAAGCTTCCCCAAATGCGTCCGCCTGACATATTAATAAAAACATTTGGCAATGTAATAAAAATCAAACTTGGGCCTGCATTTACTTCCACGTTATAGCTAAAACATGCCGGGAAAATGATCAAACCAGCCATAATTGCAACAAATGTATCAAGTGCACAAATTCGTACACCCTCTCCTGCTAATGTGTGATCCTTTCCCATATAGCTTCCAAAAATTTCCATTGCTGCCACGCCAAGACTTAGCGTAAAAAATGCCTGATTCATCGCTGCTGTAATCACATTTTTTAATCCTACAGCTGCAACAGCCTCTGTATTTGGAACAAGATAAAATTTTACACCCTCTGCTGCATTTGACAATGTAAGGCTATGCACAGCAAGAACAACAATCAGCAAAAGAAGGGCAGTCATCATAAACTTGCTGATCTTCTCCAGTCCATTCTGTAATCCTCTGCTGCAGACAAGAAAACCAACTACAACTGTTAAAATCATCCAAAATGCCATCTGCTTTGGATCTCCAAGCAAATTAGAAAATGCCTGCGCAGTATCCTCAGTTGTCATTCCGCTCTTAAAGCTGCCTGTCAAAAACTTAAAGAAATATGTAACCATCCATCCAGATACCGTGGTGTAGTACATCATTAACATGCAGCATCCAAATATTGCCACCCATCCATGGATATGCCACTTGCTGCCTTTTTTCTCTAGTGCCTTATAGCCAAGCACCGCACTCTTTCTGCTGGCACGACCAACTGCCAGCTCCATTGTCAGAACTGGCAATCCCATTATCACCAGAAAGATCAAGTAAAACAGTACGAAAATTCCGCCGCCATTTTGTCCCGTTACATACGGAAAACGCCAGACATTTCCAATTCCTATCGCACACCCCGCACTTACAAGCAAAAAACCAAGGCGCGATTTAAAAGATTCTCGTTTCAAAAGCCATCCTCCTTTTTAATGCTGCACAAACAGCAATTTTGTTTATTTTATCATGACATTCTGCCTTGTGTCAATGACTCAGACAAGCTCCATATTGATCTTTACTTTTCCGTTTTCTGCACACACAGATGCAGTGCTTCCATTTATAAGCGTCATCATCGGTGCTAAATGACCGATATCCAGATCCATCAGCACTGGCACCTGATATTCCTTTAACAAATCAATCACTGCGTGATATTGATCTAAGCCAATCATTTCCTCACCAAAATGAAGCGGACGTCCAATCAAAAAGCCCTTAACATGCTCAAACCATCCGGCATGAATCATCTGCCAAATTGCACGTCGAATACCAAATACATTCAAATCACACGATTCCAAATACCAGATAATGCCATCCTCCTTGTATCGCTCATTAAATGACTTCACCTGATCAAACTTTGTTCCCGTTAAATTTACAAGACAATCCATGCAGCCGCCGATCAATCTGCCCTTAAATTTGATGGTTCCTTCCGTCTCAAATGCCTGTACCTCACCCGTGTGGTCTTTTTGTGTCAGGAAACCTCTCACAAGACTCTGTTCCGTCAGATTGTATGGCTCAAGCGGATGCTCCTCATCGCGCAGCCCTTCCTTTTCCCAGAGCGGATAACTCTGCATCATCATTTTCTTTCCTGTAAAAAGTGAAAAGCAATCTTCAATTGATTCATCCCACGGTTCCATACCAAATGTTCCGGCACATGGTCCATAAATGGATGCCACATCGCAAATTGTAGTCAATAAAAATGTAAAGTTTGTATTATCCGAATAGCCCATATACCACTTTGGCTTTGCTGCATTAATTGCATCAAAATCTACATTATCCAAGATCTCGCACATCAGCTCACCGCCGCCGCAGGAAATCAGCGCATCTGCCTCATCTGACAAATACATCTTATTTAACTCTGCTGCACATTTTTCCGGCGTATTACTGATTCCTATTCCACTTCCCTCAAAGCAGTTTGGACCAAGCATTGTCTGATACCCCATATCATGAAACTTTTCAAGCGCATGATTAAATGACGTTTTATAAGGCTCAATATTACATCCAAATGACGGTGCAACAAATCCAATAGTACCATTTTTCTTTAAAAACTCTGGAAATCTCATATTTATTTTATACTCCTTTCGCTTCCACAAAGCCACAACATTAATTATTATTTATCTTTCGCCATGGACTTTTTGACTCTTGCTTCATCATATCATATCTGTGCTGTCCTTGTAAATTAGCCGAATTTTATTTTTATGAAATGTCAGCATCCCCTCATCGCGCAGACGGCACAGCTGCACAGACAAGCCACTTCGATCCACGCCAAGATAATCAGCTAACTGCTGCCTGTTATAGGGAATTTCAAATTCGGAAGACTTGTTTTTTACAGCCTGTTCAGACAAATATGACAGCAGCTTTTCCCTTGTGGAACGTTTTGCCATATGCGTGATTTTCTCGCTGAGCTTTCGATTTTTCTGTGCCATATCAATCAGCAGATTTTGAATTAACTGTGCATGAAAACTACATCCGTCCGGGCAGATTGAAAGTATTCGACCGACATTTAAAAATAGAATGGTTGTGTCCTCCTTAGCTTCCACACTTACATTTAGCACGCTACCCGGCACACAGGCAAACACCTCCGCAAAGCATTGACAAGGTCCAAGCACACTAAGAACATTTCGCCCGCCCCAGACATCATCCTGAACAATAAGAACACTTCCAGACAGCACAAGCCCCAGCACTTTTGTCTGTTCGCCCTCTCTTAAAATATATTCTTCTTTTCGATAGGTCTGCTTTCTCGCCTCTAGGCAGCCAAACAGCTTTTCCAGTTCTTTCTCCTCAATGCCACTAAACAGCCCTGATCGTGCTTTTATAATAGGAAGATATTCTTTCATTTGCTATCCACCTCCGTATAAAACTTTCTTTTTTCGTTGAAATTTCAACCGACAATCTTTGATTATTATACTATACTTTGTCCATCACGAAAAGAAAAATCACACGACAAACTTTAGGAGGATTTAAATATGAGCCAGAATATAACAAATACAGCAAATATAAATGCGTCAAACAGTATGTTTTGCTTCCAGTGTGAGCAGACTGCAGGATGCACCGGCTGCACTAGAGCAGGTGTCTGTGGCAAGTCCGCAATGACAGCCAAGCTTCAGGACACGTTAACCGGAGCCTTAATCGCCCTTGCAAACATTGCTGCCTGTTCAAACAAAAATTCCAATAACAATCTGAGTGCATCTTTAGCGAATGAGATTAATCATCTGATCTTAGAAGGACTATTTGCTACCATTACAAATGTAAATTTCGATGATGCTTCTATCAAAAATCTGACCGCACGCATTCACGCAGCTGCTACAAAAACAGCTAACGCTTGCAATGTTTCTATCGTTTCTGATTATGATATGAACAATATCTGGAATGCAAACGAGGACATTCGCTCCTTAAAGTCTCTGATTCTGTTTGGTGTGCGCGGTATGGCAGCTTACGCATACCATGCAATGACACTCGGCTACACCGATGCTTCTTTAAACCAGTTTTTCTTAACCGCACTCGACTCCCTGTCTAAGGATTGGGGCATGAACGAGCTGCTTCCGATTGTTATGGAGGTTGGCCGCTTCAACCTAACCTGCATGGAGCTTCTTGACCGTGCAAACACAGAAACCTTCGGAGATCCGGTACCGGTATCCGTTTCCCTGACTGTTGAAAAAGGCCCATTCATTGTTGTAACTGGTCACGATCTTGAAGATATCAAGCAGCTTCTTGAGCAGACAAAGGACAAGGGCATCAATATCTACACCCACGGCGAGATGCTTCCGGCTCACGCTTACCCAGAGCTTAAGAAGTACCCTCACTTGAAGGGCAATTTCGGTACCGCATGGCAGAATCAGCAGAAGGAATTTGCTTCTCTTCCGGCACCGATTCTATTTACAACAAACTGCTTAATGCCGCCAAAGGCTTCCTATGAAGACCGCGTTTTCACAACAGGCTCCGTACAATTTCCAAATACGCCTTACATTAAGGATGAAAACGGTCACAAGGACTTTACACCGCTTATCAAGAAGGCTCTTGAACTTGGCGGATACTCCTCTGATCAACACTTTACCGGAATCAACGGTGGAACTTCCGTTATGACCGGCTTTGCAAAAAATGCTGTTCTCTCCTCTGCCGGTGAGATTATCGATGCAGTAAAATCTGGCGCAATCCGCCATTTCTTCCTCGTTGCCGGATGTGATGGTGCTCGCGCAGGCCGCAACTATTACACCGAATTTGTAAAGCAGACACCGTCTGACAGCATCGTGCTGACACTCGCCTGCGGCAAATATCGATTCAACGATCTCGACCTTGGTACCATAGGAGCCTTCCCACGCCTGATGGATATGGGACAGTGCAACGATGCCTACAGCGCAATCAAGGTAGCTGTCGCACTTGCCGATGCATTTGGATGTGGCGTGAATGACCTGCCGCTCTCCATGATACTCTCCTGGTATGAACAAAAGGCAGTCTGCATCCTCCTTACACTGCTTCACCTCGGTATCAAAAACATCAAGCTTGGACCGACACTACCAGCTTTCCTCTCTCCAAATGTGTTAAATTACCTCGTTGAACATTTCTCAATCGCACCTGTTACAACACCAGAGGCTGACCTGAAGGAGATTCTAGGGTAATTATTCTAGCTTCCTTAAATTTCCTATAAAAGAGAAAAACGTAAGCGCTCATGTTGTGCTTACGTTTTTCTCTTCATTTTTTATCTGTTTTTTTCAATGGTAACTCCTCTACAGCTAATATAGAATATTACCTTCTATTTAAAAGTAATACCCTAGTATTAGTTTGGCAAGAACATATTATAGCCATAAATTACAAATACTATAAACAAACATGCATTTTACTTCTTTGCTTCTTTCAAAAATTCCTCCGCTATTAGAAAAATTCCCAGAATAATCATGATACACTAATTCAGACCTAATTGCATTTTGCTGCCCTCCTTTCATTTTGTACCCTCATTATAGTGGTTTTCCGACGGTTGCGCCACCAACTATCACGCAACTTTGCGGTTGCAAAGGCCGTAAAAAGCACCTAGCATTTCAATATACTCCCAAAATCACAGATCTAAAATAATTGCTGTAACGTAGATTACATTAATGATGTAAAAATATTACTGTAATAAAATTAAAGTTAAAATGTAAAAATATTACATTAATGATGTACGAATATTACACTTCAAAAATAAATGAAATGGCTTATTTCCTAGGTTTTCTAGCAAATTTTCCTTCTTTTATTTTCTTTCTTCTTTATATAGACGAAATATTTAATTTGAAAATCATCTCGTCCAGTCGTTGATCTGGACGACCCACCGCCCCATGGGATCCGTCGCTCCGGCTCTGCCGCCATTGGCGGCACCACTACACACATAAAGAATGTAATCAAGGAAACACTTATAGCATTGCATATTCAGTCTATCTTACATCAGATTGGGTATATATTGCACCGGGGGTAGTGTATATTGGGTGTATTTTGCGCCGGGGTTAGGTATATATTGCACTGGGGTTGGGTGTATTTTGCACCGGGATTGGATATATGTTGCACCCTATATATACATTTATATATATACTTTTTACATATACTCTTTCATTCATCTTCTTTATAAAAAGCAGTTGTTTTTCTTAAAATTACATGTTATACTACATTCAGTAAAATATTTTTACTATATTTTAAATAAAAGAAGAAAGGTGATGTATACAACTGTGGCAAATGATTTCATATTAGTAGAGCGAAAAATTTTATATAATGATTCTTTAAATTGCAGAGAAAAAATTGCATTAATAATTCTCTTAGATACTGATAATGGAAACATTAGCTACGAACATTTAGCCCAAAAAATGGGCGTTACAAAACCAACCGCAATTACAACAATAAAAAGTCTCAAAGAAAAAGGACTTTTAAAATGTAATTTAAAACAAAATAGAAAAGAAAATGGGAGGACAATCACAAACCAATATTTTGTGACGATTTAATATGGACATATTGTATAGCAAAAATGTCCGGTCATTTACCATGTTGCATACCGATTTTTTGGATTGTGAAATACTCAATTCAAATGAAAAAATTTTGCTGGCTATTCTGATGCGTTATGATAGCTATGGAAAGAATAATCCACCAACAACTTTCCCTAGTTTTGCTGGACTGGCAAGAAAATCTGGTCTTGCAGAAAAAGTTGTTAAAATCACATTGAAAGCATTAGAAGAAAAACAGCTTATTTGTAAGCAAGCTCGCTATCGCAATGGCAGTCGAGCCCGAGCAGCAAATTTTTATATGATACAAGATAATCCTTTGCTTTGGAAATCATCGAAAGCTGATTCAAGTAATACAAGCAATATTGATACTTTTGGTGATACAATTCAAGAGGCAATTGAATTACTCCACTTTGCTGGATACAAGGTAATGAAACCGGTTAATAAGGAAACTTCTTTTTCCGATGTTGGCGCATCAGAAAAAAGCGAATTTGTTTCCGCGAATAATGTAAATTTTGTAGTAAAAAAAGGTGTTAGACCTTTTACGATTATCTATAATGATTTTTTGGATTTTGAAGGACTTCGTTCAAAAGAAAAGCTTATACTAATTTTACTAATGCGCTATGGCGCCGCTCGTAAAAACGGTACTGCGTTTCCAAGTATTGAAACACTAGCAAGAAAAACAGGCATGTCAGAACGCAGCGTTCAGTATACTTTAAAGAAACTGATCGAAAAAAAATTGCTTATCAAACAAACACGTTTTTCAAAAAATAAAGGGCAGATAAGCAATACCTATATTATTTATGATAGCTCAGATCTGTGGAAAGCCAAAGATTCTAAACTTCTGCCAGAAACCTTCAGCCAAAGTGAAGTTTCAGCCATTGCAGAGACAATACATTCTCTTGGATACACAGTTAAAAAACAGGCAGCGCGAGAAAACATTCTGATTAAAGATTCGAATAAAAAGAAAGCGTCCTTTTCCGATGTTGGCGCATCAGAAAAAGACGAATCGCTTTCCGTAAATAATGTAAATTTTGTAGATGTTTCATCTATAAGTGATGATACATCATCAGAATTAAAAAGTCAAGCCCAAATATCGAAACTACCTAGTGACTCTAATGAGAAATTGGAACGATATTCAAAGGATTTTTTATATCGACATTTTGATTTCGAGAGTGTATACATAATAGCATCGCAGCAAAGGATTCGTTCCAATGCTATTGATTCGATTTTTGCAATTTTATATGACCTTTTAAACAGCCATACCACTACGATTATGATTGGAAAAGAGCAAAAGCCAACCGATATCGTAATCAGTAAATTGCTCAAACTAGATAGCTGGGACATTCTTTATGTTATCGAAAAATATGCTTCTCAAATCACAGAAATCTACAGTCCATTAAGTTGGATTCGGACTGCTTTATACTTTGCGAGGGAAGAAAATAAATTGTCGATAATAAACCAAATTAATTATAATATGCCCAAACCATATTATGAAGGATAAGAAAGCCAACTTTCTCCATTTCTCCACTGCTCTTTCTATGATATAATTTCAGTATCATTCATATCATAATAGAAAGGCGTTATCATGAGTTTTTCCTTCTCACAAAAGAAGCATTCCTCCGGTGCCCGGCTAATGACCGAAGGAAACATTGCCAAGCAGCTGATTCTATTTGCGCTTCCACTCCTTGTAGGAAATCTGTTTCAGCAGCTTTACAACACTGTTGACAGTATTGTTGTGGGCAATTATGTCAGCAAAACAGCACTCGCAGCAGTTGGCTCTACTGACTGCATTATCAACACCATAATAGGATTTTTCTCTGGTTTATCCACTGGTGCAGGTGTTGTTATCTCCCACAATTTTGGAAGCCGCGATGACAAAGCACTTCATTGTACTGTACATACCACAATCGCACTTACACTTGTGCTTGCTGTCTTCTTTACGATTGCAGGACTATTTTTGTCACCATTTTTTCTTCGTTTAATGGATACACCAGAAGATGTTTTGCCTGAATCTTCCAGATATCTGACAATCTATTTTGCTGGTGTTTCTGGTCTTATGCTATACAACATGGGGGCTGGAATTTTGCGCGCAGTCGGTGACTCTACACGGCCACTTTATATTTTGATTGTCTGTGCAGTCACAAATATTATTCTCGACCTCGTTTTTGTAATTGTTTTTCACATGGGCGTATCTGGTGTTGCCTACGCAACAATCATTTCCCAGTGGATATCTGCAATTCTTGTGCTGTCCATTTTGACAAAAGAGACGAATGCCTACAAGCTTGTCTGGAAAGATCTTCGCATTGATAAAGCAACCACTTTGTCTATTCTTCGCATCGGTTTTCCAGCAGGACTTCAGATGGCTGTTACATCCTTCTCAAATGTATTTGTTCAATCATACATCAACCACTTTGGATCTTCCTGCATGGCTGGATGGACCACATACGGAAAGCTCGACAAATTCTGTCTGCTTCCAATTCAGAGCGTCGGCCTTTCTGTCACTACCTTTGTCGGTCAAAATCTTGGTGCCGGCAATATGAATCGTGCAAAAAAAGGCACTACCACTGCGCTTATTATCGCAATCGGTACTGCCATAATTTTGATGTTTCCAGTTCTTTTATTCGCACCTACCCTGACATCCCTTTTCACACAGGATGAAGAGGTACTTGCATTTGGTGTTCGCTTCATTCAACTGATGATGCCATTTTATATTGCAATCTGCTTTAACCAGATTTATGCCAATGCACTGCGCGGTGCAGGAAACTCCACCGCGCCAATGGTCATTATGATGGGAAGCTTTATTGTTTTTCGTCAGATTTATCTGTTCATCATCTCAAAATGTTTTAACACCATTACATCTGTTGCCTTAGGATATCCATTAGGTTGGATTCTTTGCAGCGTGCTTCTCTTTATTTATTATCATAAAGTAGGTTTGCACAGTAAGAAGCAAATTTAATGCTGATGGCGAATTAACCCAAATGCCTTAGAAAACTCCATCACTAAAATTGGAATTAAAACCATTCCTAGTGCTGTCAGATACATATTTAAGGAAAGCAATTCAAGTCCAAACGGAATGCGAAGTGGTGTAAACAGTACTGCAAGCACAAGCACAATAGAAAGAAGCGCTGCCTGATTTAACTTTTTATTTGTAAACACACCAATCTTAAACAGCGAATGCTCTGAACGCATGTTGTACGCTTGAATTACCTGTGACAATGCTAACACAGCAAACGCCATTGTTTGACCCCCTGCCACTGTTCCTGTTGATTTTTCACCAATCATAAATGCAAACAATGCGAGTAATCCAAACATCACACCTTGAAGAACAATTCTCACGCCAAACCCATGAGCGAATAAACCTTCGCTTTTGGGTTTTGGTTTTTGTGTCATAACCTCAGACTCTACTGCTTCCATACCAAGTGCAATTGCCGGCAGACTGTCTGTTACAAGATTAATCCATAAAAGCTGCATAGAAAGAAGCGGTGTCTTATGCCACAGCATCATTGCAGTAAAGACGGTGATCACCTCTCCAATATTTGTGCCAAGCAAATAACCAACTACTTTTTTAATATTGGCATAAATTCCTCTGCCTTCTCGCACTGCATCTACAATTGTTGCAAAGTTATCATCGGTAAGCGTCATATCAGCTGCTCCCTTAGCCACATCTGTTCCTGTAATTCCCATCGCACAGCCAATATCAGCAGCCTTCAGTGCCGGTGCATCGTTTACACCATCTCCAGTCATCGCTACTACCTGACCTTTTCGCTGCCAGGATTTTACAATACGGATCTTATTTTCAGGTGACACGCGAGCATAAACAGCAATGCTTTCCACCTGTTCATCCAATTCTGAATCTGTCATTGCATCTACCTGTGCACCAGTTAAAGCGCGGTCGCCCTCTCTCATAATGCCAAGCTCTCTTGCAATCGCAGAAGCTGTCACTACATGATCACCTGTAATCATAACCGGCTTAATTCCCGCCTTGCGGCATCGCGCAACTGCTGCCTTCGCCTCCGGTCTTGGAGGATCAATCATGCCGACAAGTCCGCAAAAATGAAGATCTCCTTCAAGAGTCATCATTGATTTTTCATCTGGGATCTTATCAATTTCCTTATAAGCAACTGCAAGTACGCGAAGTGCACGCTCACTCATCTCTTCCATTACCAGACGTGCCTGTGATAAATTTCCTGATGTGCAAAGAGGTTCCATAACATCAAATCCACCCTTTACAATTGCAACAAGTTTTCCATCCATACGACAAACAACTGTCATGCGTTTTCTGTCGGAATCAAATGGCAGCTCTGCCAGGCGCGGATACTGCTTTGCCAAACTTTCCTTTGGCATTCCATTTTTATGTGCAGCAAGCACAATAGCTGTCTCAGTCGGATCACCGATATGCTGTTCCTTATCACCATCAAATACAACAGCACCATCACAGCAAAGTGTTCCCAGACGAAGAAGTGTCTTTACTTCCTCTGATGGCTTTGTTTCAAGCTTATTAGCCTGTGTTTCCCCATCAAGATATGTTTCTACTAAGGTCATTCGATTCTGTGTCAGCGTTCCCGTTTTATCTGAGCAAATGACGGATGCACTTCCCAATGTCTCAACTGCTGGCAGACGACGAATAAGTGCATTTTTCTTAACCATTCTCTGTACACCGATTGACAATACAATTGTAACAATTACAGGAAGTCCCTCTGGAATTGCAGATACAGCAAGTGATACAGATGTCATAAAGATTTCCATTACTTCAAGTCCGTTTGCAAGACCAACAACAAAGATAATTGCACATGCTGCTAATGCCAAAATTCCAAGATATTTTCCGAGCTGTGCCAGGCGCTTTTGAAGAGGTGTCTGTCCATCATCGGCTCCTTCCAAAAGATTGGCAATCTTTCCCATCTCAGTATCCATTCCAGTTGCTGTCACAACTGCTACAGCAGTTCCATATGTGATGCTGCAGCCTGAAAAAACCATGTTGCTTCTATCTCCCAGCGGTGCATCTGCCTTTGGACAGGCACCTGCATCTTTTTCTGCCGGTACTGATTCACCTGTTAGCGCAGACTCCTCGCTCTTTAAGCTGACACTCTGCAAAAGCCTTGCATCTGCCGGAACAAAATCACCTGCTTCTAAGCGTATGATATCACCTGGCACTAACTCTGATGCATCAATGATTGACTCTGCCTTGTCACGAAGAACACGTGCATGTGGTGCCGACATACTTTTTAATGCTTCTAGTGCTTTCTCTGCACGGCTTTCCTGCATAACACCCATTATCGCATTTACAACCACTATCAGTAAAATCAGCAATGGTTCAAAAAAGCCTTCCGGATCACCTTCCACACATGCTACCACAAAAGAAATTGCCGCTGCTGCAAGTAATATCAGAATCATTACATCTTTAAATTGCTCTGCAAATCTCTCCCAATTACTCTTTGATTTCTTTGCACGCAATCGATTCTCGCCATATTGCTCCCGGCGCTTTTTCACCTCCGATGACGAAAGTCCTGTTGCTTCCTGCACATTAAGTTCCTGTAAGACTTCTTGTTTTTCCTTATTATGATACGTCATACAAAACCCTCCTTCTGCCAGTTTTCTTTTTTATTTCAGAATCATTTTTTGCTTTCTATCGCTAACTATGCAAAAAGACCCATGTATGCCCTATTTATTAGAAAAGCACACATGAGTCTCATTCTTTAAGATTTGCCAGGCATATGCCGAGTCTGTTGACAAATCACGCAGTCCGCGAACTACTCCCTCACAATATTCAATTGTTCAGAAAAATGAAAGCAGTTTTTCTCCCACTCTGATAGTGTCACTATACCACACCACGTCTAAAAAAGTCAACCCTGATCTTCCAATAAAATCGTAATAAAATATCGAAGCTGTATAAACCACCAATACCAGTCGTGTGAAACATCGCTTCCCCAGAAATCACACCACGCATTAATTTTCTTTTCATCAAAAATACGTTTTAAATTGCGAAGCGTCTGTGCACCGTCATATTCCCAAGCACCCTGACCCACACAGAAAACTATTTTTTTCTGATTATAAATCCTTATATACGGGTGATCAGCCGGCATATTCTCTAAAAAACGCTCTGGCGAGTTCTTATAAAGATTTTCATCACACCAGCCGTGAAAAAAGTAATCACTGTTGTACACACCTGAAAGCGCAATCAGTCCGCTAAATAACTCTGGGCGACGCAAAAAAGTAATAGCGGCCTGATTAGCACCTAAACTTGGGCCTGTTACAATTGGCAGCATATTCGATGTATTTTTTTGCATCAGAATCGGATACACTTCTTCAATAATATAATTATGGTACTGCTCCTGTCTTGCTGACCGCCACGAAGGAATACCATTTTCACATGACCAGCTTTCTTCATCCACCGAATCCACTGTCACTATTTGAATGCGGCCCTGTTCAATAAAATCACTCAGATGGTAAATGATTCCAAAATCCTCATAATTGTGGCAATTTGAATCCTGTGTTGGAAATCCTAGCACCGTAACTCCCGCGTGACCATAGATACACATGTGCATCTGCTTTCCCAGACTGTTACTATAATGTTCGATATATTCTCTTTTCATCGCATCTGCCAAGAAGAACTCAAAAATTTCTATATTCCCCTTAGCTTCTCCTTCCTGTGATTCAACCATCCGACTGCCCTAGGCAACTTCCTGTCTATCCGTATTATAGCGTGCGAAACTTCTGATGTCGATGTTTTTTTCATCTTTTGTTGCTTGTGCATTTGCGTATTTCAAATTGTTGAGTACGGTATCTTAAAACAAAACTGTATCCTGCAACACAATCACCACATTTTTTCGGAGTGTTCCTCTTGCAATCTCACCAAGATTTTGATTGCTAATCATAATCTTTCCGCTGTCGATATCATAAAAACGCATGAGCAGATTCACAATCGTTCTCGATATTGCCTCATGACTTTTTCCATATAATTATTGTTTGTACGCTCCGTAAAATTACGAAATGCTTGTGTACCCCTCGGCACAGTTTGGCGTTGTGCACTTGCATTTACAATATCTTTTTCAAGCAAACTCTTTAAGTAGAAAAATCTACTTCTTATCCTTCCTCCCTCTACCCTTTTGTCATTTTCAACCCGTATTAACTTGGCAATTTTTTGCATCATATAAAGATTTCTAGAATCTTTTTCACTGTCACCATCTGGAAGTTTCGATTTCGGAACCATTGCAAGCAAAGCTTCAAGTTCTTCAATTCGCTCATCTGAAAACTTGAAGCTGTTTAGTTTTTCTTTCCAGACTTCTATCGTTCCATTTGTATTTGCATTTGCATTCACTAGATTCTCAATCTCAATGGTATCGCTTTCAACAGTTTCAACATTTTCTAATTCAGGAAACGATTTTACAGTAAACTGGATACCTACTCTTACAAATGTAATATTTCACTGGATTTTATGGTCACCTATAATGTTTAAAATTAAATTATTAATTATCAAAATCACCTCATAAATCCAGTATTTATGCAAGTTTCGATTGACATACTCCCACGGTTAAAACCGTGGGATTCCTTAGATTCTGGCAGCATCAT
>NZ_JAXWCK010000004.1:0-21688 GCF_037349415.1 Anthropogastromicrobium sp. | reverse complement strand
CGGAACAGATGTGTCTGCCAAAGTCCTTGCGATGTACGCAGACACTAGAACTCCGCCAATGGAACCACAGTGGCTTGCCGCTGGGTTAAGTCAGTGCTTAATTGCTGCAGTTCACAGAACCAAGTTATGAACCCCCATCGGTGCAATGATTTTGTTGCTGAACCAAATTTATTACAGCGCACACCGGATAGTGATCCGACAGATATATTCCATTTTCTTCATCCGTCCACTTATACACTGTTTCACACTGCCAGTCTCCCTTTAAAACAATGTAATCTATACTGCATGGCGGATCATTTGGATCGTTTTTATAATATCCGTGAAACGTGATTCCTATATCCTTTGTCAAATTGTTAAATAATGAATCCCTGCTAATAATTTCCATCTCTGGTGCATTTGGTTCTGCATTAAAATCACCACACAAAATTACAGGAATATCCTTCCAGAAACGTTCCTGTTTTAGCTGATTCAAAATCTGAGTCAACCCTTTCTCTCTTGCCTGTGCACCAATATGATCAAGATGCGTATTAATAAATCGAAATACCTTACCGCTCTTAATATCTTCAAATACTGCCTCTGTTGCTGTGCGAGGACAACTACTCTGCTCTTTATAGCGTGATCCAGGCACATCTGGTGTCTGAGACAGCCACCAGGTTTTCATACTGATCAAATTAATTCTGTCCCTGCGATATGCAATGCTCATCTGCTCATCACGAAGATTTGCTCCGCGTCCGCAGCCAATCACATAATACTCATTCAGATTTTCCTTAAGCCACTTAGCAACATGCGGAAGCACCTCTTGAAATCCTATAATATCTGGCTTTTCCTGATTGATTTTTCTTAAAATCAATTCCTTTCGGTTTGCAAATTCATTAAGTCCGTCCTGACCGTAATCACAGCGGATGTTGAATGTTACTACTTTCATATTTTCTCCCCCAGCAAATGTCTTATGTTTTTTGTAGAAAATTTACAATAATTCACAGTGAGTTTTGTCAACTGATGATGATATTGTATCACATATGCAATATAGAGACAAGGTGGAAAATATTTTGTAAAACGAAAAATTGCTGCAAAAGTTATCTATTATGATAACTCTCGCAGCAATATCAATTATAATGCAAATTGTATTTCACCAATTACTTTAATTGTCTTTTCATCGAAGGCACCATCCTCGCAAATCTCACCAATTCCATACTCAATTGTATCTGGATTTATTGCACGAATATAGAAATCCTTATCTTCATCTCTATCTTTTACAGGACAATTTTTGCGTTTTGTTCTACTTATGTCAAAATCACCACTCTGTGCATCCGGCAACGACGTATAATACAGTTCCAAATCATCATCTGCTGGAATCATTAATGGTACCCATTTTCGATACTCCACGCCTCGATCAATCTTTACCTCAAGCTTATCATCATAATTTAAGCCAATATAGAACTTAAATTTTGCCTCATCAGATGCACTGGTCTCTTCATAAACATGTACATTTCGATCAACCAGACCATAGGCTACTCCTGTTTTTCCAGTCGGACGATCCAAACTTTCATTTACAGTTTGTCCCATTCGCTCAAAGAATTCTGGTGTTCCCAATGGTGGCAAAATTTCAATATCAAGTGGAGTGCCATAGGAAGCTTCGAATTCCTGAATACTTTTATCCAACAACCTCTTTAAGACAGGAGACTTGCTAGCATTTCCCGCTAACAGCAGGTAAATCTTCTGAACATCTTTCGACCTACTGTCTGCAAGTGCACTTTTTAAAGCATTGAAATACGTGTTAATTCCACGCTGAATTCTATTTTCTAAAACTTCAATCAGATCAATAAAAACATCGTTTTCAACACTATCAATATAAAGCTTGTTTGGAATTGTCTCGCCCTTATCGTCTTCAAGTTCGATATTGATATATCCATTTTTAAGAAAATCTAATGAAATATCTGATCTTAACTTATATCCCTTCAAGATTCTCTTCTTATGGTTACTATCTGCATCAAATGGTTCCTCGTAATCTGTCTCTGGCTCCTCATCCTCATAACCGTCAATTCCTTCCCAGAAAGGACGCAGCTTCATCATAAGTTGCATCATATTCCTTCTTGCAGCCGGTGAATCAACTGTCAAGCGCTCCAAACCAGAATATAGCTCACCATCTGCTGGTTTTATAAATGGAAAATTCTTCTCTTGTCCACAATGCAGCGTATTCTCAACAAAAATCGTATACGCCATAAGTTCCAATAGATTTTCTCCACCAAGATAGCGATCTCCTTCATCCTTAAACTGCTCAATTACCCAGCTTACGCGGGATTCCTTACGATTTCTCTTATCTGCTGCTCTCCAGATACCAAAAATCATATCCGTCGTACCACCACCAAAATCGAAAACAGAATAAAAGATTTTCTCTCCAGCTTTCGGTTTAAACTGATATTCCTTCATCGCACAAACTGCATAAGCAGCTGGTTCACTGCACTGTGGCTTTACCTCAAACTTTGCCATCACCTCATCATCTAGTACAATTGAATTTGGCATGGAACGTCTGATTCCCTTTTGAAAGCTTTGAATAATTCGATCACGAATACTCTTTTCATATGTAGTCGGAAATGACATACTATATTTCAAAAAGATTTTATTGTAAACGTTGTTGATCATCAGACCAAGATAGTATGCATAAATTTCAAGCGGGTCAATATCTGTCTCTGAGTTGCAATCTTTAAAGGCTGGAAGTGGCTTTGAATATCCTCTCTTATCGCGAATAATTGGCAGTCTGTTTCCTGTCGCATCGCCGCACCACTGCTTAATATCCGTCAAAAACGTACTTAGTTCCTTGCTTTCTGCCTCTGCCAGATCTTTTTTGGCTGGATAAGCAACTCGTATATCTTCTTCCGATGTGAATGGTCGTCCAGCTGTCTCATCAGACTTGTACTGTTCAAGAAACTTTTCGACATCAATAAATTCCAGCATCGTTGGATTCTCAACATCTTCCTCTTTTAACTGTGTATTATAGGAAGTAGTACCGACACGAAGCAGTCTGGTTTTATTGTTTTCATCCTTTAATGAAACAACAGTGCTCTTTGTTCCAAAGTCAATACCCACAATACCAGTATCGCAAACATCGATCTTTGGATTTCTTGTAGCATATTTTCCATTTAAGGTTACCATCTCCGAGCCTTCCATTGAATCAAATAGCTCCCAGTGACCTTCACCACTTTCCTCTAGGCAAATTCGTTCCTTTGGCGCCAACCCGCAACGATATGTATCTGCCATGAGAACTGCATTTAACACAATCTCTGTCTGGATCTCATTTAACTTCGGTGTCTCCGCAATCCATTTATTAAACTCCTCATCAAGCTTACCCTGTGAAAAAAGCTCTGGATTCATCTCGCGACATGCCTTCGCTCTTTTCGCGCAATAGTCAAGCATTTCTTTGATATGCTCCGAGTCATAATCCCGAATCTCAATAAATTTTCGGTATTCCTGTAATGTCCTTATAATATCATTATATTGCTTGCTGCGACTCTCTGCCTCTTCTACATACGCAAATCTTCCAGATTCAATTCCCTGTGAAAACTCATCTTTACTCAATACACAGCACGGAATTACATACACTTCACTTGCCCATCCTTGCGTCTTCTGGAAGCGCTTGCTTCGCATGTCAAAGCATCCATCTTCATATTTAATAAGAAAGCTATCTGAGCGAAAAAGTGACGCAATTCCTGAACCTCCATCCTCTGCCTTAAACCCAGGAATATTATCAAAACGATCCGCATTATCAACGAATAAATATTTTATTTCTTCTTCCTTAAAAAGATGAAGCGGTTTATCCAACCAGCCACGATCATTTACCTCATACTTCTGAGCCTCACCAAATGCAATCTCAAACGCCGGAATATAATAGCCTTTCTCACTTCCATCCTTTCCATTGGTAAAATAGATGCTAACACGGTTAAACAGTTCTTCTCTGTACTTGCGACACATATCGAGTAGTGTTCGTTTAATATAGTCATCTATAAACCAGTTTTTTAAATCACGTCTGATAAAGCCCTTTACCGCTACCTTATCGACTGCGCTTGTCAAATTATCTATATTCATAGTTTACCTTCCTTATCTCTTGTCATCAATGGTTCGTTCCTTAAATTCTCGAATTCTACTTTTCAAAAATTTCGATACGCCTCGAACAACAATATGGCAATGCTGTGCTTCCTTATGAACAACTATGTATTCTTTTCCCATATGAAGTGATGCCTCAATCTCCCTTGAGCGATCTTTGTTTTCGGTATCAGACAGAGTTTTGCGAAACAGATAAATTTGTTCATTTATTTGCAGATCTTTCGGTATCGCATAATTACGACTAATCTTGACACATTCTTTCCAAAATTCCTGTACTGCACTTGCACAGATTAGAAGTCCAAATTCTGTGTCCTCTCTTCTTAAAACAATGAAGTCTGAAAAACGCGAAATTAGCTTTGAACGATTGTTATATCCGTTTAGGATTCCAGCTAGCAATATCTGATACTCTCGCAAGTTCTTTGTCTCAAACGCGAAATTCAAATATCGATATGGCTTTTCGTTCTTTGCATTCAGATCCTTTACCACAATCCAGTAAGTATCCTTATCTGGCAGATTTCCAAATACAAAATCAACGGAACCACATTCAAAAACAGTTTGAATAATTGGTAAAACACTATCATTTTGCAAAATAAATCTTGATCCTTGTTGGTCTTTCGCTTCTGTATGAAACTCAAAGCTGCCTAAAACAAATCCGCACGGCGACCCTTCATAAGAACAATAGCTGTAAATTTTCATACTCTACAGTGCTCCTCACACACCCTTAAACTTTAATGGATCACAGATAATTTCATATCCGTCTCCCTCTTTCTTCAACTTGCTTCTTAAAAATTCAGAACGGTCTGCAAAATCCTTTGCACCCGGTATTTTAAGGAAGCGACTTGCCATTGTATCTGCCATACCAAGAATACTACCGAGCAATCCTGGTTTTCTTGTTTTTGTCTGCTCCGCCCACTTTAACAAGAATACAAGTGTATATAATAATGGCTGCTCACAATATTCTGGGGCTGGCTCTGTTGCATCTATATCAAAGCTATACAGCGGCTTATCTGGATATCCCTTTGCATTCATAATATAGTATTTATTACTTCCATCGGAAGCATTTGTATCATTTCCTGCAAATCGGTTAAATCTGGCATTTCCAAGTGTAAAAATCGGTGCAATTGCACATTCATAGCGATCTTTATTTTCACCCTGAGTAATAAATGTAATCAGCTTTTCATATGCTTTTTTTACCTTCACATTCAACTCTTCCATTCTATCTTCGGATAAATTTCGCTGATTATAATACTTCTCACACTTTAACGGAACAAATAAGATCATTTTCTTGCGGATACTTCCCTCCGGCACAACAAAATTTTCCTTTACCATATCTGCAATTCGTCCAGTAAAGTTTTTCGGCTCATTATACCGACCAATTGCATCTACTGTTCTTGCTTCTTCCATTAGATATGGCGTATCAATGGCAATCATAATAATGTCGGTTTTCTCCATAATTTCCTTGAGTTGCTCAAATTTACTGCTGTTATCAAGCCATTCGCCTGGATAATCAGTAAAGTTCATCTGTAGCTTTGCACTCGGCTTATTTACCAGCTGAATACCAAACTGATATACTCTCTGAGACTGTGTCGGATTGTTATCAGGTGTAAATGCTTCATCTCTATCTTTTTCGCTATAATACAAATGTAGCTCCTGATTCTTCTCCTCCAGTGCTTTCATCGTATCAAAATCCAATGATGAAATCGAAAGTCCAAGTTCCTGCTCATCACGAAATACCTGATCGACACATTCCTTCATTGCTGCAAGAATACTCGTCTTTCCACTTCTTCTGCCGCCAAACATCATAACGTTAATTTCAAAATTTTTTCCCATTGTCTATTGCTCTCCCTTATTTTATCATACTGAAATTTTCTTTCTGATTATTTTCCTTCAAGCGTTCAACTGCCTGATTCCACTGTAATTTTTCAGCTCGTGTACCATTATATTGTTTTGCCTCATCTGCCCAGATAACAGTACACCAACGCTCATACAGCTCTCTCCATGATTCATTAACTTCGACCTCTTCTGATCCATCAAAGAAGGTTGAATATGAAATTCTATCATGAAAATCTTTTACTGCTGCAAAAAAGGCTTTGTTTGGAACCATTTCATACTGCAATGCCTTCTGTCGAATCGTTTGTCTTAAGTTAAACATATCCTCCTGTAGATACTCATTAATAACTTCTGCTATCTTACCAACATTCTTAGGATCGTATAAAGGAAGCTTCTTTTCTGGTCTATCATATAAACTAGAGTCAATTGGAGTCAATGTTAAACGAATCTCATACAGCATAAAACCTTCTACACTAACTTTAAACTCACGAAGTGCCATAAGAGCTTCTTTAAGAGGTTGAAACCATTTTGTATCGTGATTTATCTGAACAAACTTTTCAATCCACTCATCTGGATCATCTCCTTGTTTATACGGTACAACTGCGTCAAGTCTGCCACCATCTACACTAGTCAATATTTGAACAATGTCATCCTTAACTGTCTTTGTTCCTGCCAAAAGTGCCTCATCTAATTCAAGAAACGTGTCAATAATTCGCGGACGCATAACATCCGTTGCATGTACATAAGTATCCCACTGTCGATTATTTCTTGTTACATATCTTGTGATCTCTTCTTTTGATGGAATTGTACCAGAAAGCTCATGTAAAACCTCTTCGAGTTTCTCATTCATCGGCTTATATTCTTGATTAACGTTTTCATAATACTCATTAAATTTATTACGAATCTGATTTTGCACATTGCCTTCAATGGTATCTTTGATACGTAAACGATAATGCTTCTGGAAATCTTCCAACAGTTCTTGTCGCTGAAACCTGCTCACATATAGACGCATATTCTTTATATAATGTCTGCATAAATTCAGCTGCCTGATTTAAATAAATCTCATCAATTCCATCAATATTTTGGGAAATCACTTCAAGCACAGGCGTAAGGAGCTTATCTTCCACCGCCTTTTCTGAACTACAATCTACCTTGAGCAATCTGGCAATTGGATAATTTGCTTCACGAAGTTCCTGCTCTACAATCTCAATACCTTTTGTATTGCATGCCTCACCGCTGCTAACATGGTTTAATACCCAGAACATCATTCTTTTTGCACAATCCTCACGGATTGTCTTAACAATCTCATTTGAGATTTCTGTATCTTCTTCACCAAAATGACTTCTCTTCGGATCCGGTCTTTGCATGTAAATAACAGCATCACTGTCATTCTTTACTGTATCCATTAGACTGTCTCCAATGCCAAGTGACTGTGATCCCATACCAATCGTATCAACAAGAATTATTTTTCCTGCATCATTCTTTGGAAATGTACAATGAATATTTGCGCACTTTACACTCAGATAATTCCAATATTTTACACTATCATCTGTGCTCTTATACATTGCCACATATTCCTCAATATTCTCTTCTTCAATACGGCAAGCTTTTCTTCTAAGATTTGGACGCAGTTCTTCCATATGATCAATATATTTTCGCAATTCACGTTTTTTTGCTCCTGCTGTCTCCAATCCATTTCTCTCATTCAAAACCTGCTTCAAGTCATCTACCTGATCAAGATTTGTAATATTTTTTGAATTGTCTTCAAAAATATCTTCAAGGTATTTATTTATAATCTGAACCATCTCTTCTTCTGAAAAGAAAGTAATCTCCGCATACGGCTTATCTACACCCTCCGTATTTGTAATAATAGACTTTGCACCTGTACAATCAGATCCAGCTGCAGAAGGGATTACTGTTCCACCGAGTCCACTCATCTTCTGAAGTACCAGACTTTTTCCTTGTCCTGCTCTTCCAACAAAACTGATATTGATTTTATCACGACTGAAACGGATTTTTAATCGTTTTAACTCTGCCTTGCACATCTGCAGTGCCTTATCATAATCTGAAAATGATATATTCCCAATTCGATCTGCGATCTCTTTTGAAATACCAAGTGTTTCAAAATTCAGCTTATGCTGCGCTTCTTTAAATGCATTAACAGCAGATTCACTTGTCTCGACCTTCTTTATTGCATCTTCAATAATTATCAGTCGCTTCTTTCTTTCATTAATAATCGCATCAATTGTCTGTGATATACTTCCCATATATTCCATCCCTCTGCTTTGTTTGTAGTTCTGTACGTTGACAGTATCCAGTAAAAATATGCATTAAAATTTATATTTAAAAATCCGTTTTGTTATGCGCATGTTATAAATATAGATTTTAATTCTTTTCTCTATAGTTATAACATGTAGCAAAAATTATGTCAATGAACCATGTTGATAAAGTTTCGTTTTGATAATTTCATCTTCTTAAATTTTAATATTTTTCTTGTCTTTTCCCTATCTGGTTGCTATAATATTCATAGGAGGTTTGGTACTAAAAACAAGAAGGATCTTCAATAATTTTCTTACAAAAATCCGCCAGAAAAGGCGGCTTTTTCAGTTTATTATACAACTTCCGGCTTTCCCTCACTTGACCACTTCCACCATATTTCCCTGGCTCCTGATCCACATATCAATGCCATCTCCAAACACCTCTGCGCTGATCAGATAGCCTTCTGGTCTCTTTGCGATAATCTGTGCTGTTGGCAGTCGATCTAGTACAGCCTCGACACTGCTTCCCTTATAGATAAAGCGAATGCTGCGCAGCCGTCCGCCATACATAAACTGAATGCGCTTGCGAAACTCTCCTTCTTCGAAGCGGTCACGATATGGAATTTCAAATGTCTCTTCTAATACCTCAAAAGAACGGATCCTATCTATTCGATAAATTGTTGGAAAGCTGTCATCTTTATTTGTAAAATGAGATTCCTTGTCAATATCAGCTATAAAGGCTGGCATATAAAAATAAAATTCAAAAAACATAATGCCAACTGGCTTAATCTTTCTTTCCACAATCGCACCATTCTGCTTCTGATATGAAATCTTCATCATACGCTGTTCTTTGACTGCCATTCCCAAATCCCACAATTTTTCAACAAGGTGCTGTCTATGCTGTGGCTCTATATAATGAAACAGTTCATTTGAGATCAGTTCTTTGATTGCCTTTTGCTTTTCTCTCGGAACGCCATTATTTATAAGCTTTCGAAGCATAGGCTCAAGCTCATCTTTTCTAAATGCACGACTTTCCAAAAGAATTTTGCAAACTGCAAGCACTTCACTGTCTGTAAAGGTCGGTACTTCTTTTGTATGTAAAAGATAGCCATGTTCTTTACGGCTGTATACAAGCTCATAGGAATCTTTTCCATTTGCTGCCTGCTCATCAAAAAAGGCCCTCAGATCATCAAGATCACGCTGGATAGAACGCTCTGTGACATTCGCAGCTGCTGCCTCCTTTGCCTTGTTTATCACCTCACCTTTAAGTAATCTGGTGTAAAGCTGTAAAATACGCTTATATTTAAAATCAGAGTTTGCATTCTGCGCGTTCTTTCTGATTTTTGCGTTTTCATTGCTTTCTTTCATACTCTTTCTCATATCCCCATTCCTTTCTTTTCTTCTGCAAACTTTTTACATCCTGCCAATAATTCTATCATAATTGCTCTATGTTTTCTATCTGATGGTCGTTTTGCAGTTAAAACATTCTTTAATGACTGGCAGCCATAAAACATATATGACAAATCTGCCGCCTTTGAGCAGTCAAATCCACGTAAATCCAAATACTTAAGACACTTACATCCATAAAACATATTTTCCATATGAAGTACTCTTTGTGTCTGAAAATGACTCACATCAAGTATTTCTACTTTTGCACAGTCTCTAAACATTCTTGCAAAACTCTCTGTATGTGATGTATCAAAATGACTTACATCAATACTTGTAAGGCTTTCACACCGACAAAACATATTACTCATATCTATCACATTTGCTGTATCAAAGCTGCTTACATTAAGCTTCGTTAACTTACTGCATCCGCAGAACAAATATGACATGTTAGTTACATTTTTTGTATCAAAGCCTAATAAATCAAGTGTCTGTAAACAATTGCAATTGTGAAACATTTCCCTCATGTCCTGCAGTGCTCCTGTCGAAAATGAGGATAGTTCGATATATCTTAACTGCTCGCAGCCTGCAAACATATTTCTCATATTGATAACATTTTTTGTATCAAAACATGATAAATCAATTGCGGGGAGACTTCTGCAGTTTTCAAACATCCCACGCATATATACTGCACTTTTAGTATCCCATCCGCTTAAAACTAGCTTTTCTAACTGAATACATTCTCCAAACATTGACGAAAAATCAATTACATGCTTGGTACAAAATGAACTCAAATCCAATTTTTTTAAACTGCTGCAATAATCAAACATGCTTTTCATATTGATTACATGTGATGTGTCAAAATAACTCACATCCAAAGTCTGAAACTTACTGCACCAATAAAACATTCCTTCCATATTAACTACATTTGATGTGTCTAGTCCTGATACATCCAATTTTTTCAGGCTATGGCATCCACAAAACATATAACTCATATCTGATACACTGCTTGAATCAATCCATTTATCTAAATTGATTTCACAGAGATTCTCATATCCCCAAAACAGTCCTCTGGCGTTTTGCAGCTTTATTTTGGTATCTGAAGCTATATATAATTCATACAACAGTTTAGAAGAAATGAAAACCTTCTTTGCCCATGCCAAAATGCTCCGATCATGTGCTGCAGACACATCCCACATTTCTCCCTGACATACTTCCAATGGCATTTTAGAACAAAATTGAATTCTAACAATTTGACTGCGAAGAATTGTGCTGCCAAGTACGCATGACTCTCCTGATTCGGATGGCGTATCCAACATCAAAACAGCTTCTTTTGTATGAACCATTTGCGTTCCTCCTATATATTCATGTGCAAATCATAGTTCCAATAATGTGTAGCTATTCATACCCATTCGCAAAACGCAATTTTTTGTGGCTATGAATAGTTACTATAACAATATTATAGCTGCGTTGAATGACAGTCACTGTCTATGGCACAATTTTTCTTTAATTTCAGCAATTATTTTTTTGCTTATGCCATAATAATATCTATAGCATACATTGTCAATCTCTATATATGTAATTTTCATTTTTGTTTTCTGCTATCCTAGGTTTATGATCTACTTACTATGAAAGGACTGATGCTATGAATATTGGAAAACGCATTACTTTTTTTCGCACCGCAAAAAATTATTCTGTAAATAAGCTTGCAACACTGTCTGGTATCTCGCAAAGCTATCTGCGCGATATTGAACTAGGGAATAAAAATCCTACAATCGAAATCTTATCCTATATCTGCGAAGCATTAAATATCTCACTGCGTGAATTTTTTGATGAGCAGACAAATGGACAATTTTGTGATGATCCACTTATTGCTAAAGTATACCGCCTGACGCCAAAACAACGCGAAGCTTTACTTGTCTTTCTCGACTCTATATTAGAATAAAATGTCAAAACAGCCCTCTGCTGATATGTAATATCTTCCGCAGAGAGCTGTTTTATTAAAAAAGAATTTTAGATTTCCTCTTTTCCACCTGTCTTTGCACGAATTACACAAAGTGCTCCTACTAAAATCACAATACAAATCGGAAGCGAAATAAGAGAAAGCTGTGCCATACCAACTGCCTGCAGCACACCAATGATAAAATATCCTACCATACATACAGCTGCCACGAGTGCAACATATGGGATCTGAGTTGCTACATGGTTGACATGCTCACAATGACCGCCTGCTGATGCCATAATCGTTGTATCAGAAATTGGAGAACAATGATCACCACACACAGCACCTGCCAGACAGGATGAGATTGAGATTGCCATCATCTGACCAGACGGAAATACACCGATTACAATAGGTATAAGTATACTGAAAGTTCCCCATGATGTTCCTGTTGCAAATGCAAGAAATGCCGCAACGAGGAAAATGATCATAGGCAAAAAGCCCTGCATTCCCTGTGCTGAGTGCTCCACCAAATCTGCAACAAATACCTTCGCACCAAGAAGATTTGTCATACCTGACAGTGTCCATGCCAAAGTAAGAATCATAATAGGTGCAATCATAGATTTAAATCCATCTGGAATACACTCTGTAAATTCCTGGAAAGTAAGAACATCTCTCATCATATAGTAAACAAATGTGAATGCCAATGTCACAGCACCGCCAAGTACAAGTCCAACAGACGCATCAGATCCTGCAAAGGCATCTACAAATGATACACCTTCAAAAAATCCGCCTGTATAAATCATTGAAATAATACAGCTTGCAATCAAAACAGCTACCGGAAGAATCAGGTCAAGCACATGAGAATTTTCCTTAATAACTTCTTCCTCATTGCCCTCATATGGTCTTCCTGGTGTAGTAAATAAATCGCCTGCAATTGCATTCATCTCGTGACGCTTCATTGGTCCAAAATCAACGCGAAGAAGCGTGATGGCAACTAACATTACAAGTGTAAGAATTGCATATAAATTGTATGGGATCGTCTGAATAAATACGGCAAAGCCATTGATTCCAGAATCTGATGGAACAGACGAAGTGACTGCTGCTGCCCATGAGCTGATTGGTGCAATGATGCAGACTGGTGCTGCTGTCGCATCAATAATATAGGACAATTTTGCTCTTGATACCTTATGGCGGTCTGTCACAGGACGCATAACACTTCCTACTGTCAGACAGTTGAAATAGTCATCGACAAAGATCATTACACCAAGAATCATAACACTGATCTGCGCACCGATTCTTGTCTTAATACGCTTTGATGCCCACTTTCCAAATGCTGCTGAACCGCCTGCTTTATTTAACAGTGACACCAAAATTCCAAGCATAACAAGAAACACAATTATTCCAACATTCCATGCATCTGCAAGCTTATACACCATACCGCCCTCTTCATGAAAGAACATAGTGTTGACCATTGTTTCCAGATTTCCATTAGAATACAGCAATGCACCTGCAAGGATTCCTGCAAGAAGTGATGTATATACTTCTTTTGTAAAAAGTGCAAGACCAATTGCAATAACTGGCGGAAGCAGTGAAAAAATGGTAGCATATGCGATGCTTGTATATTCACCGTCTGTCTCTTTGCCTCCTGTTATTACTGTGACAACAAGTAATGCTGCAAATACTGCAAGCAGTACAAGCATTACCATTTGTTTTCTTTTAATTTTCACTTATAGTCCCCCTTCTTTAGACTTCTTAAAATAAATTCGTTATCATTATAACTGCTCATAAATGTGTTGTAAAGTTTTTTCTAAAAATTCCATATCAATTGGTTTTGCAATATGTGCATTCATACCAGCAGCAAAACACTGCTTTGCATCCTCTTCAAAAGCATTTGCTGTCATTGCAAGAATGGGAATTGTTTTTGCATCTGGTCGTGTGAGACTTCTAATCGCCTTTGTTGCTGTAATTCCATCCATAACAGGCATCATTATATCCATCAAAATTGCATCATACGTTCCAGGCGGATTTTTTGTAAACTTATCAAGTGCCTGCTTTCCATCTGATACATTCGTTACAAGAGCACCTCTGTCAGTCAGAAGTGTTGTCGCAATTTCAGCATTTAGTTCATTATCCTCTGCCATCAATAGCTTCATACCCTCAATACTGCCAGTCGACTCTTTTTCCTGCCGCTTTTGTGGTGGTGGGGCTATCTCAAATGGAATTGTAACAACAAAGGTTGAGCCGACTCCCACTTCACTTGAAATTTCAATTGTTCCTTTCATCTGATTAATCAGTTCCTTTACAATTGCCATTCCAAGTCCTGTTCCCTGATAAATGCTTCTTGCATCATTTTTTTCCTGTACAAATGGTTCAAAAATATGAGACAAAAACTCCTTGCTCATACCCATGCCGTTATCTGAAATAGTCCATCTGTACGTACAAATCCCATCCTTATCTCCAAGTGACTCTACAGATGTCATTATAGTTCCATTTTTCCTGTTATATTTGATACAGTTTCCGTAAATATTTAAAAAGATCTGGCGAATATGAAGAGGGCTTCCGTAAATATAAGGATAAACAAAATCTGTTTTTTTCTTCTCATACTCCCATTTAATTCCTTCACTCGCTGCGCGTGATATAGTGATTGTTTCAATATCATTCATCAATTCCTGCAAACAAATCTGTTCATGCTTCAAAGCAATATTGCCTTCCTCAAGCTTACTCATCTGCAGTATATCGTTAATCAATGAGAGTAAATGGTCTGCTACAACTTTCATCTTTTCATGATTTTCCTTCACAAGCTCTTTATCATCAAAGTGCTCCTCATCAATCTTTAAAAGACCAATGATTCCATTAAGCGGTGTACGAATGTCATGACTCATGCGTGCCAAAAACTGTGTTTTTGTGCGGTTTGCCACGCGCATTTCATCAAAAGCCGCCTGCAATCTTGCGTGCTCCTGCTCATCGCGCTCATGCAGCTGGGTAGTATCCTGCAAAAGAACTATTGCATGGACAACATAAATCTCATTCCTTGTTTCTTCGTCAAACACAACTGTCTGCGTCATCAAAATGGTTTTTTGTATCCAGTAAACAATGCCATTATCTCCATAAATACAAAATTCAACTGACAAATATTTTTCGCCCGCATCAAAACGCTTTAACAGCTTTTCACAATCATCTGCCATACGATAGCTTCCAAGAGTTTCCTGCGTGACTATTCTTTTATACTCACTGCAATAATCCCTATATGAACCAGGAAGCGGATAATCGAAAAGCATATCCAGACTTTCTTTTTTTCTTTTACCTAAAAGGATGATTCTTTCCAAAATATCATTTGTGAGATTTACCGTATAAATGACATCAGCTGGTTCGAGAAGTGCATCTACGTAGCTGTCGTTCTCCAAAATAGACTGCTTTAGCTGTTCATAATAAATTGTCAGCTGTTCCTTTGCATCTGCATGGCTTCCTGCACCCTGACGAATAATTTCAAATGCCAAGAGAAAATGATGAAGCATTCCAGTTTTGTCCCAGTCTACTGGAATGAATGTCAGGCGGCTGTAACTATCTTGCTCATTTACATCATACTTAAGCTCCATAACGTCCTCTTTTGTGCGCATCTTTTCACACAAATAAGAAATCTTAAGGCATTGACGGAAACGATCTTTATCCTGTTTTCCTATCTTCTCTTTAACAATCTGCTCTGCAGCACCAGAATAGCTTCCATCCGATGCCAGAAAAAAATTGTTGTTTGCGCGAATTGTACGATATGTATCTAGCTTTACATCACAGTACAGACAATCCGTGAAAGTTTTTCCATGCATATTCAATAGCTTCAACAGCTTGTAATCCAATTGTCTTTGCGCTGCTGCCTCCTCACGTTTTACATGATTCTTATTGATATACATATTTTTATCTGCGTAATTAAACAGTTCCTGCATTGTACTTCCAGGAAACTCGCTTGCAAGTGCAAAGCCCACTGCATAGCTTAATGGAGTATCTGGATATGACTTAGATTCTTCTGCCATCTGTTCTCTTACTGATGCAAGGCAGGCTTTCATCTCTTCCTTCCCCATTCCGTGAGTAATAGCAATAAATTCATCTCCTCCGGCTCTCCCAACAAACTGTTCTGCCGGCATGGATGCGCGTAAACAGACGGCGAAGCGGCGAATATATTCATCACCTGCCTCATGCCCCATACTATTATTGATTATGCGAAGATTATTCAAATCAAAGCTGCACACACCTATATCCTCTGGTGCGGCATCTGGCTGACTTAACAATTCATCACATTTATTTCTATTAGGAAGCCCTGTCGCACCATCAATATATACTTTTTTCTGCAAAACACGATTCATCGCCGCATATCGCACAGCTTTAATAAATTCATATCCTATCAGAAGCATCAACACAACAATATCTGCTGTTATATATTTTTCAAGTACTGATAATGATGATGCTTTTCGCTGAGAATACACCTCTGCCAGTCCTGTTGCCTCATCACAAATTTCAAAAAAATGTTCACTCTTTGAAAGTATCTGTGTTTTATCAGCTCCATACACGCGCACCTGCATAATTTCCTGTTTTAACATCAAAAAGTATTCATTCAGTTCTTCCATCTTTGTCTGAAAATCACTATCCTCCAGACGAACCAAGTTCAGCTCTTTGTTTCCATTCCTCAATCCATCGATAAATGACTCAATCTCCTGAATCATATCATCTTCCTGTCTTCCAGAAATTTCAAACTTTACAATACGCTGCGTCTTACCACGAACAAGACCTGCATAGTTAACTATACGAGCTGTTCCCTGAATACTAGATACAATCATCATCATCGCAACAATTAATACAACTAAAATAACCGTAAGTATACCAATGCTTATTTGAACAATACTAGATGATTTTTTCTTTGTACTGCTGTAAGCCATTATCAACTCTCCTCTATTTCTTCACTACTGTTTTAATGTAAATTTATTTTTCAGTGCCTGAACAAGTTCTTCAATTACGATTGGCTTTGACAAAAAGCCATCCATACCTGATTCGAATGCTTTTTTTCGATCTTCATCGAATGCATTGGCTGTCATTGCCAATATTGAAATATTTGCTATTGCAGGATCCTTCAGCTTGCGAATACGTTTCGTAGCCTCATACCCATTCATAATAGGCATCTGCACATCCATCAACACCAAATCGTAAGTACCTGGCTTTGAAGTACTTACTTTCTCTAGCGCCTCAGCTCCATTTTCTGCTGTGTCAACAATAAAACCATACTCAGTAAGAATCTCCACAGCTATCTCTCTGTTTAATTCATTATCTTCAACAAGCAATATATGCTTGTCTTTGAAATTGAAACCTGCTTCTGGAAGAATACCATCATTATTTTGTTCTTTTTTCTGGCCAAGTGCAGTCATTAAGGTTTCACGCAAATCTGACATAAACATCGGCTTCGCACAGAATGCAGTTACGCCTGCTGCTTTTGCTTCCACTTCAATTTCTGACCAGTCATATGCGGTCAGTATAATAATCGGAGTATCATCGCCAAGGCTTCTTATCTGACGCGTAACTTCAATTCCATTCATATCAGGCAGCCGCCAGTCGATAATATACGCATGAAAAGCATCCCCTAACTCTATTGACTGTTTTGCACGAAGAACAGCCTCCTTGCCTGAAAGAGTCCACTCTGAACGCATTCCAACCTTTACAAGCATCTTTGTAACACTGTCACATGTATTAAAGTCATCATCTACTACTAATGCCTTAAGACCTTCTAACTCTGTTATCTTTTCCACGCGATGCTGCTCAGACTGAATACGAAGCATCAAATTGATAATAAATTCTGTACCTTTGTTTTTCTGCGTCTGAATCTCAATCGTACCGCCCATCATATTCACGATATTTTTGGAAATAGCCATGCCAAGTCCAGTACCCTGAATCTTGCTGACTGTAGATGTTCTCTCTCTCTCAAAAGGATCAAAAATTTTCTGTGCAAACTCCTGACTCATGCCAATTCCATTATCCTTGACCCTAATCTCATATTTAGCACAATCTTTTTGCGTGCTTGGAAACTGTCTTAGACGAACAGAAACTGTTCCTCCTGCCGGTGTAAATTTAATTGCATTTGAGAGCAGATTCAAAAGCACCTGATTTAATCGTGTCTTATCACAGTATACATCTTCATCTGTAACATCCATTGCATCCATGTAAAGTTCTAACTGCTTTGCATGAATTTGTCCGCTAATAATTGTCTTCAAATCATGAAGAAGATCTGACAAATTAACCTTAGTTTCCTCAAGATGAATCTTTCCACTTTCAATACGGCTCATATCCAATATATCATTGATTAAAGAAAGTAGATGATTACTTGATGCAAGGATTTTTCCCAAATAATCCCTTACCTTTTCCTGGTTTTCAATATTGCTTACAGCAAGTGTAGTAAAACCTATAATGGCATTCATTGGTGTTCTTATGTCATGAGACATATTTGACAGAAATGTACTCTTTGCACGATTGGCTGTTTCAGCTGCGCATACAGCATCTGACAATGCCTGATTCATTTTCTTATCAGCAGTTCTATCTGACATGACAATGATACATTTTCGTTTTTTCTCTACCTCACTTCCCATTGCTATGATATGAAACCAACGATGTTCCCCAGTTTTTTTATGAACATACTCAAAATCCCACTCACGCTGTTCATTGACAAGTAATCCTTTTAGATGTTTAGATCGTTGTCCCTCTGTATCCTGCGGATGAAGCTTTCCCAAAACATAAATATTATCTTTAATCTGTTTCACTGTAATACCAAGCAGCTTTTCAACATTCGGACTGACATAGTCAACTACGGCTGTCTTAGCATCTGCCATCAAAAACACATCATCTACATTCATAGAAAGTTTTTTAAACAATTCATCCCTATACAAAATTTGTGTATTCTTGCTCTTTATATTTAACCGACTTCTTCTAAGAATCATTATGATAATGAATGATGCAATACTAAACAGCAGGGCACCTACAATAATAAGCGTACTAAGCTGCAGCTCATTCATACTGGCATTGACAATATCAGCTGGAACAATTCCAAGCAATGCCCAATCCTGAATGTTCACCTTTTCATAAATCAGATAGTAATTTCTTCCCTCTAAATTTACAAGCATAGCGCCTGTGTGTCCCTGCTTAAGCTCCTCTGAAAATGCCATAATCTCATCTTCTGAAAGCCCAGAGTGATCTCTTAAAACAGCTATGAAATTATATGCTGTTTTCCATGACTCTGGTGCATGATCAATCACAACTCGTCCATCTGAATGAACTACATATCCACCTGCATTTCCCTGAAAAACAGAAATATCTAATACTTTTACAATATCAGAGTTGTCATATGCAACAGCAATGGCGTCATATTCAAATCCCTGATAAATTCCATTAACTTCAGGACATGCAAAAACAAGCATCTGTGATTTTCCAGGCAGTGCTGCATTCATTATAATATCATTTCTCTGAGTGATCTTATCATCAAGATTTCCCTGTAATCCAAGATACCCGGTTTCGCCTGTTATCGTTTTATAATTGCCATCAAACGATAGAAAATAGAAGCCCGAAAATCCTGTTTCTTCCTGTACTTTATCGATATAATCACAAATTTCTTTTTCTGTCGACGCCTTCTGTAGATACGCACTCCACATATGAAGATATGTCAAATTTTTATTGACAAGTTCATTTAATGCTTTATTTGACTGGTGAAAGATCTCTGTTAAATGAGAAGTACTTTCCTGATACACAGTCTTCGACACAAACCTTGTATATTGGATGCCCATCATACTGACTCCAATGATTAAGACAATTGCTGCTGCAAATACTCCCAATCTTTTTTTCATGAACTGTTTCTTTTTTCTGTATTTTATCTCATCCATCTACTTACCTCAAAGTGATATATGATTCCGGCTTTGCCAAAACAGCATCATCCCCTAAGACATAATTGATCCACGTATCCTTCACAAACGTGTCTCCACCTTCGAACATATCATCTTCTGCTGAAATGATTGGCTCCATATATTTTTTTGTTGCCAGACACATCACTGTAAATGTATCATCATCTTTGATTGTCTTCCCGTCTTTTTTAATGCTAGTCAATGTATAGCCATCGCCATTTTCCTTAACCTCCATAGAAATGCCGCTGACAACTGGCAGTGAACCGCGGTTAAATGGAATAAATCCGCCCTCGCAGCCTTCCACAAAAGCTTTCAATAATTCTTTCAGCTTTGCTCCTGTTATTTCGCATTTGTAAGAAAAAAGACTATTTGGCATGATCATGTTGGCTGCCATTTTTTTAGTATAGTCAGCCTGCAGCACATTTCCTGTAAAACTGTTTCCCGCTGCAATAAGCACATCTGTCCCGTAAATACCTCGCAGCGTATTTGCCATAACTGAATAAGCTTCATTTCCGCCATCAGCATGGAAATAATTTGAATATGTATTCTGCACCTTTAACACAGCATCATCAGAAGCTGATTTTTTCTCCTTCAGCTGATCATTGAAGGCCTGATATGCCTGATTTGAATCATACTCACCTGCAATCATCTTAGAAACCACATCTTTAGAAATGGAAAAGAAATCATTTGACGCAATGCGAATATACATATGGTTTTCTTCAATAACAGGCTTAATATCTTTTAAATACTCAGTAAGATAAAAATCCACATTCTGACTGTAGCTTAACATATCCTGACCATCCGCAATAATTAGATTTTGAGCTTCCTCTGACAGCATCTCTTTTAATACACTCATTGCTTTTTTGCGTCGTGAATCATCCTGTTCCAAATCCTTATTCAAGGCTATCTGAAAATATGGAGTTGTCATGATCCATTCTTCACCATCCTGATTAAAGAATGGTAAAAATGCTGTGTCGATGCCCTGATCCTGAAATGTCTTCACCATGAATGAACTGCCAAAATACATAGCAAGCTCTTCATTTTGATACATACTTATTACATCATCATAATTAAGATCCAGATCATCTTGTCCCAATTTCACGTCATTAATAAACTGTTCCATATGCTCAAAAGCCTGTGGCCAAACAATATCATCCAGACCAACACGCTCTTTATTGGCAGGATCACTATAAGCAGTACGCCACTTACGGCCATCCGCAGATGTAAGATCTGAAGCGGACAGTCCCTGCAGTGTTTCCATACATGTATAATCATAGTAATAATCTGCAGTAAATCCACGAACACCTGCTTCTTCAAATTTTTGACATGCCAAAACAAAGCTGTCATAATCTGTCGGCAGCTCAATACCATACTTTTCAAACAATCCTTTGTTTACTACAAATCCATGCGCATCCGCGCATACAGGAAGCCAGTTCACACTTCCATCCTCGTTCATGAAATTATTGAGATATGTATTATAGACTGCACCTGCCTCATTTGTTGTGGAAAGATCCATAAGACTATCCTTAAGCGGACTTGCATCATGAAGTGAGAAACGACAGCACGTAATAATATCAGGAAGTCCGCCATTTTCATCCAAGAACTTATAAAAATCCAAATCATTATTGCCAACTACAAATTCAACATTCACATCTGGAAGCTGTGACTGAATATAAGGTGCATATTTATCATACAGATTTGTGGTCCACAAGTACACCCTTATTGTTTCTGCCTCTTCTTCTTTTACACTCTTTTTCCCACAGCCCGCTAAAAGTACAGTGCCTGTCAACAGCAGGAACAATATTACTTTTTTTCTTTTCAATTTTAAATCCCCCTTATGGAAAATATGTACCGCCACATAGTGCAGTACACATTTGGGGCGAAAATACATATTGATTATATTCCCAAACGAGACAAATTACAAGCAGTTTCTTAAATAAAGAAAATGCACTGCCGACTGGTTAATTTTCGGCAATGCTCTCTCTACCTACTTTGTTCGATTTAAGAATATCAGTTTGCTTTGCAAGATCCTGTGTTCTGTAGCTGCTGTAACGGGGGTGCGGACTATTTTTATTCTTTTAATCCGTTTATTTCGTATACTCTTTTTTGCTGCTTTGCCTCATAAATAGCTTTTTTGGTACTTTTGAAAAAACTCAATTACAAATCGAACATTTTCTCGAACATCTAGCTAAATGGGGGGTGCGGACGCTTTCTTGGACCTGAATTAAGCAATTCCAAGACTGCGTCTA
>NZ_JAXWCK010000003.1:0-23778 GCF_037349415.1 Anthropogastromicrobium sp. | reverse complement strand
CGAGCAGTTGCCTGTACAACATTTCGACAAAATTCGACATCATTGTCCGATAATTACAAAAAGTTTCTTGGCTTTCATCCCACGGTTAAAACCTTGGGATTTCCCGCCCTACTTTTGTAAATCGATTCCTCTATATCTTGCAATTGCTGCTACGTCTTTGTCTCCTCTTCCTGATACACAGCAGATGATGATTTGGTCTTTTCTCATTGTAGGTGCCAGCTTCATTACCTGTGCGATTGCATGAGAACTCTCTATTGCAGCTATGATGCCCTCTGTCTTTGCAATGTACTCAAATGCACAAACTGCTTCCTCATCTGTGACTGGCACATACTCGGCTCTGCCGATATCATGCAGATATGCGTGCTCTGGTCCAATACCAGGATAATCAAGTCCGGCAGAGATAGAGTAAACAGGTGCAATCTGTCCATATTCATTCTGGCAAAAATATGATTTCATGCCGTGGAAGATTCCCTCTGTTCCGACTGCAATAGTAGCTGCTGTCTCACCTGTGTTAACACCGCGTCCTGCTGCCTCACATCCAATCAGACGTACATTCTCATCCTTAATGAACTCATAAAACATACCCATCGCATTGCTGCCGCCGCCTACGCATGCAAGCACTGCGTCTGGCAGCTTTCCTTCTTTTTCAAGAATCTGCGCTCTTGCTTCCTTACTGATTACGCTCTGAAAATCGCGCACGATCATTGGGAACGGATGAGGGCCCATTACAGAACCAAGCACGTAAAGTGTATCGTCTACACGATTTGTCCACTCTCTCATGCACTCATTAACAGCATCCTTTAATGTCTGTGTACCACTAGTTACAGGATGAACCTTTGCGCCGAGAAGCTCCATTCTGTATACATTAAGTGCCTGACGAATCGTATCTTCCTTTCCCATATAGATCTCGCACTCCATGCCAAGAAGTGCAGCAACAGTTGCTGTCGCAACGCCATGCTGTCCGGCACCAGTCTCTGCGATTAAACGCGTCTTTCCCATTTTCTTTGCAAGAAGTGCCTGACCAAGACAATTGTTGATTTTATGAGCACCTGTGTGGTTTAAATCCTCTCTCTTTAAATAGATCTTAGCTCCGCCCAAATCCTTTGTCATGCGCTCTGCATAATAAAGAAGTGATGGTCTTCCTGCATATTCCTTCAATAAAGTATCTAATTCCTGAACAAATTCGGGATCGTTTTTATAATGCTCATACGCTTCCTCCAATCGTATAATTTCATTCATCAATGTTTCTGGCACATACTGGCCGCCATGCTTTCCATATCTTCCTCTGCTCATCTGTCTAGTTCCTTTCTGTATGTCATTCTTGAATTTGTCTGTTATTTATTATTTGTTTGTTGTATCTATTTAAATAGTTATGTTTTTTCTATAGCTATTTATTTGTTGCTGCCTGTTTTGTTTGCTTTTATTTACTTGTTTGTTATTGCTTGTTTTCGGTTTGGTTATGGCCGAAGCAAATCAAGTGCTGTCTTTTTGTCTGGGCTTCGCATTAGAGTCTCCCCGATCAGCACGGCATTTACATGATATGCTGCAAGCTGTCTTGTATCCTCTCTTGTCTTGATGCCGCTCTCAGAGACAAATACTACATCTTTTGGAACAAGTGCCCGAAGCCTCAAGCTGTTTCTCACATCTACCGTAAAGTTCTTTAAGTTTCTGTTATTCACACCTATGATTTTTGCTCCACATTCAAGTGCTGTGTGCACTTCCTCTTCATCATGTGCCTCAACGAGTGCATCAAGCTTAAGCTCATTCGACAGATCTAAAAATTTAGATAATGTTTTCTTATCAAGCAGTGAACAAATCAAAAGTACTGCTGATGCACCAAAAAGCTTTGCCTCGTAAATCTGATATTCATCTATTGTGAAATCCTTTCTAAGCACCGGAATATGTACCGTCTTAGCAATTTCCTTTAAATATTCATCTCTTCCAAGAAAATATTCTGGCTCAGTCAAAACTGAGATAGCTGCGGCTCCTGCCGATTCATATTCTCTAGCTATGGTAAGATATGGAAAATCTGGTGCTATAATTCCCTTTGACGGAGATGCCTTCTTTACCTCGCAGATAAACGAAAGCTTATCGCCTGCCAGACTGTCGTAAAAGCTTGGCTTTGCTGATACTTCGCCAGCTAATTCCCTTTGTAAAAGCGCCTCTGCCTGCGAAATCAAGTTTTTTAGTGGCACCTGCTTTTTCTTTTCTTCTATATAAATGCGACGCTTCGCTGCAATCGTCTCTAATATATTCTCTGCCATGCTGCTTTCACCCCACTGCCATATTTTCTTATTTTTACTGCTTTGTTGCTTTTGCAAAATCCTCTAACTGTTTTGCTGCAAGACCGCTTTCTAATGCCTCTCTTGCAATCTTAATGCCATCTTCAATTGTTATGTCTTCTCTTGCCGTGTAAATGGCTGCTCCGGCATTGAGCAGTACTGCATCAGTTTTTGGACCTTTGGCTCCATTTAAAATATCTAATGCAAACTTTGCATTTTCCTGTGGGTTGCCGCCAATAAGATCTTCCTTTTTACATCTTTTAAATCCAAACTGCTCTGGTGTAATTACGTAACTCTTAAAGCTTCCGTTTCTTACCTCGCACACTGTTGTCGGTGCACTTAGCGAAATCTCATCCATGCCATCCTGACCATAAACAACCATTGCACGCTTAACACCCAAGTTATAAAGGACTCTTGCAAGCGGTTCTACAAGTGCCTCACTGTATACGCCAAGCAGCTGCATGGAGGCACCTGCCGGGTTTGCCAGAGGTCCTAACACATTAAATATTGTGCGAATACCGATCTCTCTTCTGACTGAACCTACAAAGCGCATTGCCGGATGATATTTCTGAGCAAATAAGAAGCACATGTTATGTTCTTTTAAAAGTATAGCACTTTCAGCTGGAGAGATATTTATGTTTACTCCAAGTGCCTCAAGGCAGTCTGCTGTGCCGCATTTACTTGATGCTGCACGGTTTCCGTGCTTTGCAACCGGTATTTTTGTCGATGATACAATAATTGATGCGATGGTCGAAATGTTGATCGTGTTTGCACCGTCTCCGCCAGTTCCAACAATCTCTAATACATCCATATCATTCAAGAACTTCTCACAATGGCTTCTCATGACCTTTGCCGCTGATGTAATTTCATCGATTGTCTCACCTTTCATCGTCATTGCCGTGAGGAAAGATGCCTTCTGTGCATCAGTTGCCTCTCCTGTCATGATTTCTTCCATAACCTGCTCCATCATCTCTGTCGTCAGGTTTTCTTTCTTTATCAGTTTTGCGATTGCTTCTTTTATCATAGCGTTATCTCCCTTGCTGTCTGTTGTTGCTTGCTGCTGTCTGTTGCTATATATATTTATATTCTTCTATTTTTTTCTATTTTCTTATACTCTCTACTACGTTTCGTAAAATATCAATTCCTTTTGGTGTGAGGATTGATTCCGGATGAAACTGCAATCCATAAACCGGATACTTTTCATGCTCGACTGCCATGATTTCACCATCTGCCATTGCTGTCACCAAAAGCTCAGCCGGCAGCGTATCTGGATCAGCTTCAAGGGAATGATATCTTGCAACTTTAATCTCCGCATCCATTTCTTTAAATAAAACTCCTGATCTGTCTAAACGTGCGATTGAAGTCTTTCCATGCATCAGCTTCTTTGCGTGAATGATTTTGCCGCCATAGGCTTCGCAGATTGCCTGATGGCCAAGGCACACACCTAAAATTGGAATACTTGGACCTAGCGTCTTTACTACTTCCTCACATATGCCTGCCTGATCTGGGCGCCCCGGTCCCGGAGAAAGGATTATAAGCTGTGGATTTAATGCCTTTACTTCCTCAACTGTCATCTCATCATTTCGGATGACTTTGATATCTGGCTCAATCGTACCGATTAACTGATATAGATTGTAGGAAAAGCTGTCATAATTATCAATCAATAATATCATCGTTGTTCTCCTTTCCCTCATAAGCTGCCATCTGCTGTGCTTTTTTTATAGCTTCTACTACCGCCTTTGCCTTATTTATGCACTCTTGAAATTCTTTTTCTGGAATGCTGTCTGCCACTATTCCTGCCCCTGACCTGACAAATACCTTCCCATTTTTCTTGTATGCCAAACGGATTCCTATACATGTATCTAAATTTCCAGTAAAATCAAGATAACCGACTGCACCGCCGTAAATGCCTCGCTTATTATTTTCAAGTTCATTTATGATTTCCATTGCACGATATTTGGGTGCACCTGAAAGTGTTCCAGCTGGAAGTACTGCCTCTACAGCATCAAGCGCTGTCTTGTCATCCCTAATCTGTCCCCTGACAGTTGAACCAATGTGCATAACATGTGAATAACGAAGCACCTGCATATATTCCTCTACTTCAACAGTGCCATACTTGCTGATCTTTCCGATATCGTTTCGTCCCAGATCAACAAGCATGTTGTGCTCTGCACATTCCTTTTCATCGGCAAGCAAATCTTTTTCAAGTGCCAGATCTTCCTGCCTGTCCTTTCCTCTTGGCCTTGTTCCTGCAAGCGGAAATGTATGAAGCACACCATTTTCTAATTTAACAAGTGTCTCTGGTGAAGCTCCTGCCACCTCCATATCGTCACTGCTAAAATAGAACATATATGGTGATGGATTTGTGGTTCTCATGATGCGATAGGTATTTAACAAGCTTCCTTCATACTCAGCTTCCAAACGGTTAGAAAGCACGACCTGAAAGATATCTCCCTGATAGATATATTCTTTTGCTTTTTCTACCATCCTGCAATATTCGTCTTTCTGAAACAGCGGCTTAAATTCTGTTTTTAAGCATCCCGGCTGCTCTTTTTTCATATCTCCGCGGATGATCAGCTTTGCAATTTTCTTTATTGTCTGTACAGCTTTTTCATAATTTTTCTCAAGCTCATTTGTCTTGACTGTCACCATAATGATGATCTTTTGCTTTACATTATCGAATGCAATGACTTTATCAAAAAGCATCACATCGACATCCTTAAAGCCTTCCTCGTCTTTCGCGTCAAGTTTTAGCTTTGGATTACTGTACTTTACGTAATCATAAGAGAAATAACCGACTAATCCTCCTGTAAAGGAAGGAAGATTTTCCATGCGCGGACTTTTATATTCCTTTAAAACTTCTTCTATGCGACCTCTTGGATTTTCGCCTCCTGTAAATGCAATCTCTTCCTTCGGGTCAAATCCAAGAAATGTGTATCGTCCCCAAATTTCCTGATTTTCCACACTCTCAAATAAAAAGCAATGGCTGCTGACATTTTTTAATATACGTAAGACCTCGATTGGTGTTCGCACATCTGAAAACAGTTCTCCTGCAACCGGTACGGCACGATATCCAACTGCTTTTTGTCTTAATTCTTCTAATGATGTAATAATCTGCATTGTGATCCTCCTTTGCTGTCATGCCGGTATGCGGAGCTTTTTATTTTCTATATACCTACTCCAAGGTTATAAAACTTATCGTGCAAGCAAAAACGTTTTTGACTTTGGAAACTTGGTATAACAAAAAAGTCCCTGACAGACTCATTGTTATGAATCTGCCAAGGACGGATAAAATTCTACTTTCCGCGGTGCCACCTTGTTTCCCTTTTCAGGGCCCTTTTTAGGATACCAGCATATCCCTCGCAACTAACGTATGCGCACACGTTATGGAATACTTGGCTTATGCCTTTGACCATACCCTCAGCGGTCCATTTAATAAGCTGCTCTCTGTCTGGTTCTCAGCATCCCAAACTCTCTGTACTGCGCATTTCCTATTTTTATCTCCGCTTCAACGGTTTGAAGTGTTACTTTGTTATTTAATTATAGCGCTACTATACAACGCATTTTCCTATTTGTCAAGTAGACATTTTTTATTTTTCTTTTGATCTTTTTATCACTTAAGTGGAAACTTCGCAAAGGACATATCCTTAAATACAGCTGTTCCATCTTCTGCGGCCAGCACAATACCATCTCCCGGCTGAGTATACATGCGCGCATTCAGCGCAACGCCATTGATATACAATGTCGCAATTGTGTCATCTGCTATGATCTGAATATGATATGTTCCATCCTCGTTTGGATGCACTGGGCGTTCCAAACCAATATTGTTCATCTGTGGCCACGGCCAATTTGGTACCTTCTCAAAGATCACTCTATTTTGTGCACACAGCACGGTAAAGCAATAGCTGACACCCGTTTCCTCGTTATCTCTAAGGCCTACTGAAAATGAGCGCAATCCATCCTTTGCAGTCACAGTTGTCTCAAAACGATAGCAGTCTCCTGCATTTGATACAACCTGATTTGTCACGCGTCCAGACTCTCTTTTTAGTGTTTCGTCAGCAAGCACTGTTTTCTCTTTAAATGCATCCCATACAGTCTGAGGCACTCGACAGCCAAGTGTTCCATCTTCCCTTTGGTAAATCTCATGTGCTACAAAAGTACCTGCCCAGATAAACTGCTCATTGTCGGAATTTTCATCATACGTCAAATGTGCGCTATCTGTCTCATTTGCACGGCTTGGCACCCATCCAAAAATGATTCGCTGTCCATTTAGTTCAAATGTCCTTCCTGCATAATACGCTCTGCCATCAAAACCATCATCCTCTGGCGCAATCCACGGTCCCTTAAGACTCTTTGCCATTCTGTACACCTGCTTTGACGCATGTGAATATTCAGTTGTAATCAAATACCACCACTCTCCAATTTTAAACAAATCTGGCATCTCATGCATTGTAAAAAGATCCGGTGCCCAAAAATCGCCTTCAAATGTCCAATTAGTTAAATCTGTAGATGTAAAATAGACAGTTCTTCCAGTCTGTCTGTGCTTATCCCCGGCAAGACGCGTTCCAAGAATCAGAATATACTGATTTTCCTCGTCATCCCAAAGCACAAATGGGTCACGCCAGTCATCTGGATCATACCCTGGCTGCGGTGTGAAGGTCACTGCATCGTTTGTCTTTTCCCAGTTCTTTAAATCATGACTGATTGCGTGCATCAGCACCTGTGACGGTTTCCCTTGTTTTGGATAGTCACGATTAAAACCGGTATAAAATGCGTGATAAACACCATCCCGATCCTCACAAACACTTCCGGCAAATATAAACTGATCCTGTTTTGTATCATCTCCGCGTAAAATTGCTGTGCCACAATCCTCATATGTTACAAAATCTTTTGTTGTAGCCAAATCCCATCCAAATGGCTCTCCAAATGGACACGGCTTTCTTGTATCCCTTTGATGAAACAAATAAAACGTATCCCCCTTGCCAAATGGCATGCAGTCTCCAAACCAATATCCTTTCGGCTGATAATATAATCTCATAGCTAAACTCCTCTCTTTCTTTTTGTCATATACGAAACTTAACACACGCAACGCTGCATGGCGGAAGCACAACCTCAAATATGCCATCTGTCTCTGAAACAGAAAGTATTTTTTCTTCAAATCTCGAATGTGGAAGAAGCGAATCTGTACTCAATAGTTTTGCATCAAACAGATCTCCCCTTATTTGAATCTTAAATACACGCGGTTCTTCCTGTCCAGTATGAATCATCGATATTGTCAATATATTATCTTTTATTGTTGCGGCCACACTGTTATTTTTCAAAGATGGGCATAAGCTGCCTCCACAATGCGCTTTCAACATGGAAAATACCTGTCCTGTTGCTGTCAGTCGACAATGATTACCTTTTATTTCGATAGCTCCCTCACTAATCGGCTGAAAATAGCAGCATACTGGCATATCCATTGCGTTTGATTCATTAAGAAACAACTGAAGCATTCCCGCTGCATACAACCCTTCTGCTGCGGATGATGGACGATACCATGCGTACCAGCAATTCCACTCATCAAATGAAATATGTATATTATTGCCCAGACATGTTCTCATTTCCTTTATAAGACGATATGCCTCTTTTGGTGCATCCATGATTGCCTGGCAGGTATTTTTCGCAGCCTCATCCGATGAATAATCTAGTGGCACGTAGGTATAGTGATGAAGGGATGCATATTTAACATTCTCTGCAAGCTCCTTTGCTGACTTCGTTCCCCATTCTTCACTTGGATATGGGCCAGATGAAAACAACTGTAAATCTGGCGAAACATCTAGCATCGCTCTCATCTGCCTGCGAGCAAGCATTACATATTGCCCTGGTGTCATTGGCCCCTCCATGTGGCCATATCCCATCTCATTTCCGAGAGACCAATACCGAACCTGATAGGCATCCCTATGTCCACGCTGTGCGCGAAGCTTCCCGTAACGTGTATCATCCGCCCCATTGCAATACTCCACCCATGCTGCATTTTCTTCTGGAGATGCATTTGCCAAATTGATTGTCAGAAATGGCTCTGCACCGATCTCACGGCATAGCGCAATAAATTCATCAATTCCAACTTCGTTGTAATCATATCCATTTGTATAGGGCTGTGTCTCATTTTCCATGTAGGCCTCTAATGGTGCACGCTCATCAGCATCAAGCAGTCCATCCTGCCAGCGGTACTCTCCTGCGAAATTGCCTCCCGGCCAACGAAGCATACTGATGCCAATCTCTTTCATACATTCGATCACATCACGCCTCATTCCATGAAAATGATCAAATGGCAGCATAGAGAGTACACCAAATTTAACCCTTGCACGTTTTGAAAATGTAATACTTAAAGAATACATTCCTGCCTTCGGAATATGCATTGAAAAGTTCTCTTTTTGCCAATCGCCTGGATGAAGGGTAAAGCTATATGTCAATCCATTTGTATCTTCTATGCCGTTTTCCATCAATGCTACACGAATTTCCACTAATTCACTTGTTTTTGCAACAATGCGCAATTTATATTCACACGCTCTAAGATCGAGGTTTTCCTGTCTAATTCCGCAAATATGATTTTCCTTTAACAGCTGTACATCAAGCGCCTGACACTCATTTCTGCGATTCATTTTGCCCGTACCCATCATTTCTTTTCCTATCTCCTTATGATGCGTATAAGCAACCGATGTCTGTAGGCCATTATCAGAATCAAGCACATACAGCGTATGCTCAGCTCCTATCGGAATCCACTCTGCCGCACAGCCATCACTTCCTGATGGTTTTCCTGCAAATTTGCGATTCCGAAGAACCTGCGCACTCAGTCCACCATATATACAAGCACGTGTATGCTCAAGGTTATGCCCAAAAATATATGTAGAGGTTGGCGTCTGCCTGTGTATCTGAGGACGTATAAAAACATGATCATTTGACGTTTCTGTATTAATGTTTTTGTTCTCATCCGTCTGCTGAATCAAAAGACTGCTGATAAACTGCTTTCCGAGCCCCTCCTCAACACCATCCAAAAGCTCCTGAAGAGAAAGATCAAGTACACGGCATAACGGCACCAACTGAATAATGTCTGGCATTCCGCCACCAGTCTCCCACCGTGAGACAGCCTTGTTGGTGACATTAAGCTGTTTTGCAAGTTCACGTTGTGTCAATCCAGCTTTTTTTCTTGCCCTAATAATTTGTTCTGCCATTGTCATTTGAGGATCACCTCCATCTTTTTGCTTCAACTATAGCAAGGACTTTCTCTCATGACAATCCATGAATCGTAGATTTTTTATTTATAAGCATTCAGCTATATATTTACAAAAATACACTTCTTCCACTTTTTAATTATTACAGGCAAAAATATTGTTTTATCCATGATCTGCAACCATCATATTTTCTCCCAGCGCATTCTCGCGCCACTTTGATGGTGCACATCCTGTACACTTGCGAAACTGTCTGGAGAAATGCACAGGGCTGTTATACCCACATCTGTCTGCAATCTCTTCCATTGTCAGGTTTGTCTGTGCCAGCATTCGCTTAGCCTGTCCGATACGGCTCTGAATAATATCAGCCCCACATGATACCTGAAATGCCTTTTTATATAGATCCTGGAAATAGGCAGGGCTTAAGCTAACCTGATCTGCCAGCTCCTGTATTGACCATGGACGTGCCGGAAATGCATAAATTTCCTCTCGAAGCTCCAAAAGTTTTTGATAGTGTGCAATCTGCGGAAGCGATGAATTTAAATAATTATCAATCAATGTAAAGAATGCCATCATCAGCTGTGAAAGAACATTGTCACGCTGTGCCATTCCTGAATGAAATGCATTCATTATCAGCTGCATATATTGAGACACTGGAATATTTTCCTGGAGGCTTACTGGTTTATTTATCGGAATCCGAAAATTTGCAAGCTGATTGTCCGGATCATAAAAATTGATCCAGTCATCGCAGTAGCCCTCCCAAACTCCTGTATAAGATGCACGCTTATCTGGACTGATCAAAAGAAGTGTTCCCTTTTTTACCGGAATCTCCTCATCATCAATCTGAAACTGAGCTGTTGTTCTTGTATATATTAAAATATAATGCTGTCTTTTTTCATAATGATAAACAATCTCGCCTTTTCTGTGGCGGCTGTCTATCCCTACTGCATACGTATAAAACATACTTTTTGCCTCCTGTTTTGTTCCAAGCTCTACTATACCTGAATATTTCATTTTGTACAATGGATACTTTTATATATTTGTCCAGAAAATGATATTTTCTCCATTTTTACACAATCAGATGATATGTTAAGGAAACAATATGATATGTTATTCCTTTTTTCTTATTTTGCCTTTATTATAAAGGCAATCCAACTATAAATTTTAAAAAGGAGAAACAATTATGATCGCAAAAAAACCGCCGATGGGCTGGAACTCATGGAACACTTTCGGAGACAAAATCAACGAGCAGCTGATTAAGGAGATGGCTGACCGTATTGTAGAGGATGGCTATCGTGATCTGGGCTATGAATATGTTATTATTGATGACTGCTGGTCTCTTCGTGAGCGTGTTGACGGAAAGCTAGTTGCTGACCCGGCACTGTTTCCAAATGGTATGAAGGCACTTGCCGACTATATTCACTCAAAAGGATTAAAGTTTGGTATGTACTCCTGCGCTGGAACAAAGACTTGTGCAGGCTATCCAAGCAGCTATGGTCATGAATTTTCTGATGCAAAGCAGTTTGCTGAGTGGGGTGTTGATTATCTGAAATATGATTTCTGCAACTTCCCTGTCAGCGGTGATGCAAAGAATGCCTACCTGACAATGGCAATGGCACTTCGCAGCACTGGACGCGATATCTTATTTGCAGCCTGCAACTGGGGTATGTATGACCCATCTGGCTGGATGCGCTCTCATGGTGCTCACAGCTACCGCTCTACCGGAGATATCTTTGATGGTCCAAAGAGCTACAAGGATCTTTTCATCAGTCAGGTAGAAAATGTGGAAAATAATGCACCAGGCTGCTGGAATGATATGGACATGCTGATCGTTGGTATGCACGGAAATGGAAATGTAGGAATTGGCGGCTGCAGCGACCTTCAGTATCTGCAGCACTTCGCAATGTGGGCATTTTTAGGCTCTCCGCTTATCATCGGTGCTGACCTTAGAAAGCTTGACGATGTAAACAAGAAAACACTCTTCTGTAAGGGTCTGATTGATATTAATCAGGATGATGAGTGCCGCCCGCCATTTTTAGTAGATCATGCTGACACAAGAAAGTACACCTTTGCAAAGCTTCTGTCTGGAAACCGTATTGCAATTGCATTCTTTAATCTTGCTGCTGAGGATCAGTGGAGCCAGAATGTAGGTATCTGTTTTGATGATCTGGGTATTCACTCAGAGTCCGGCATTCGCCTTCAGCTGACAGATGCAATCACCGGTGAGGATCTTGGCATCTATGAAGACAGCTATGCTACAAAAATCGCTCCTGATGAATCAAAGGTAATCATTGCACAGCTTATTTTCCCAGAATAATAAAAAAAACAAATACCCCCTGCCAGCACAAATACTGGCAGAGGGTAACCCATTTAATATTTTTTGAGGCAAACTTATGGATACTACTCATTCAACTGCTGCCTGCAGCAAATGCAAGCAGTGCGGCCGCATCCTTACAAAGGATGAAATTGGCCTCCACAAAAAACTTTATAATCGCGGTGCTTCCTCGTATTTTTGCATTGACTGCAGCAGCCAATATCTTGAGGTTCCCGTCCCACTTCTTCAAAAGAAAATTGAAGAATTTAAAGCAATGGGATGCACGCTGTTTCTTTGAGCCACCGGGACAGGTCCGGTGGCTCAATATCTGTCCCGGGTGGCTCCTATTTGCTTTCCATACATTCATGGATGAAATATAACATCATCGCCTCCATACGCCGGTTTCCATCTTCCGTAAATCCATGCGGTTCATTAGCAAACTGCTCCAATTTTGCATTCGGATATTGTTTTACTGCTTTTAAACTATACTCAATTGGAACAATCTCATCCTGTATTCCATGAAGTATCAATACGGGGCTACTAAAATGTCCCAATACTTTAAATGTTTCAAAAGTTCTAATACTCTTAAAGAATACATCTCCAAGCTGCATTCCCCAAAAATCTAATTCCTTTGGGATATCATCCTCGGATGCAAAACGTTCTCTCCAATTATCTGCAATACATAATGCCGGATAAAGAAGAATCATACCCGCTATCTTTTCTTTATATTCTTCTGCTGCCATAGCACTGATCAGACCACCCTGAGAAGCTCCAAACAAAAATATATGATCCTTATCAACACTCGCTTCTTGTTCCATCCTTTCAAAAATTGCAATTAAATCATCTTTTTCTGTAAACAATGTCATCTGCGTTGTTGGAAAGCCTGATTCATCTCGTGTACTTCCTCCACAAAATGTAAATGCAACTGATGCTATACCAGCATCAGCAAGATACTCCGCTGTTTTTTCAAAATCATCCTTATATCCATTATAACCATGACTTATAATAACGAGCGGAAACTTTCTGGTTGCTTTTGGTTTAAAAAAATATCCATGCACTGTTCTTCCATGATGCGTAATCAATAATTCTGTTTTTTCCATATTATCTCCTTATTTATTCAAGTATTTTTTCTCTGAATACATGATCCACTAACTCTTATTTTTTTATTTTTATCACATTTACAGAATGTGCTGGAATATGATAAACAAAATCATTTCCACATATTATTTCTTTTTTTATAGCTGATATCTTATTTTTGCATTCAAATGAATTTACTTCTTGCAATGCTCCCTGAAGAATTTCAACTTCTCCATCCTGATCTACACTACAATCGAGCTTTATTTGAATGTCAAGATCATGGCTATCCACATTCACTGCTTTCAAATATACATGTTCACGATCTTGTACCGCCACAGCGCTTACCAATGGATGAAGGACATGTCGCTTTTGATCTACTAACTTATCATTAATATAGCATGTATATCCAAAATGATTACATACAATTTTATAGCAGTTATATTTTGTATAATCAATCGTTACCGGGGTCTGCTCTTCTGGTGTTAATGGTTTCTCAAACATATGAGGACTTCTCGTCATGCTGACTCCATTTTCAATTTTCCAAATCTGATTTCTTACGGAACGAACTGTCCAATTTGTATCTCGTGGTTCATTGCATCCAGCATCTGTATTGGGGCAGTGATTCCAAATTGAAAAGGTCACCGGATTATCTTTTTGCATTTTTACTTCTGCTTCAAATGTATATTCTTCCAGTTCTTCTTCACCAAAAATTCCCCATATAAGTGCATTATTTTCTCTGCCTCCATCTGTAATAAAAGATTCAAAAGCCTCATTCCATTCCTTACTCTTTCCTGTAAAACGGTGACGCTCTCCACCATAATACATATGATAACTGCCTGTATCCTGATTTTTTCGTGCTTCTCCATATATACAAGACGAAAGCTCTATTGGTTTCCCATTGATCTTTACGTTCCGAATTTCCAATCCCTCTTTCTCACACATAATTCCAGAGACACCTCGATAAGTAGGTGGACACATTTCTACTTTTTCATCAACCGTAAGAACTTCATCCCCTCTATATTTACCTAAAAGTGAAATTGCATGGTAACTTGGTATTCCATAAACCTCGTGATTATCAAAAACAATTAAATTTGGTTTCCACGCTGTATAATTTGCATTTTGAAATAATGGTGCATATGCTGTAAGACGTACAATATCTTGGTTTTTTTCAGCTCCTAATAAAAATACAGATTCTGCCAGTGCACATTCCATAGATGCAATTGTATTTCCTCCATTTACGGCGTATTCACCTAAAAAAATTCTCGGTCCTTTTCTATCATACTGATCAAATAAATTACCACTTTCAAGGAAAAACTCGGGTGCATCATAGTAATGCTCATCTGCGAATTCCGTTGTGAGTTTTTCTCTCTCTGTATGCGCATTTGAAATAAAAATCACCTTCGGATACGCTTTTTTTAATGTTCTGTAAAATAATTCGTATCTCTTTGTATATTCTGGACCCCAATTTTCATTTCCTATTTCCACATATTTTAAATGAAATGGTTCCTTTCTTCCATTTATAGCGCGCAGCTTTCCATATGGAGTATCCGATGTTCCCAACGCATACTCCAACGCGTGGAGTGCTTCCTCCAAATATTCCTGCGTTATTTTTTGTGAAAATCCACCTCCATTCCGTGCCTGACAATCCATTCCACAATTGCACACATACATAGCCTCCATCTTAAGATCTTCACACAATTGCAAGTATTCATGAAAGCCTAGCCCATTTGTTGCTCGATAATGCCACATTAATTGAACACTCGGACGCTCCCATACTGGTCCTATCGTCTTTGAAAAACGCATTGCATTCGGTTCATTAATTCCTTCTACTACACAACCACCTGGAAAACGAAGAAATTTTGCATGCGTATTTTTCAATGCTATCGCAATATCCTCCCTAAGACCATGATTCTTAAATGTCTTTTCTGGAAGAAGCGACGTAAATCCTATAATCAGTTCACATGATTTCTCACTAGAAATACAAATTCGTCCATTGTAATCTGTCTTCTCAGCTAAAATTTGGCAGTCGTATCTTTTGTATTCTCGACTCATTTCTATTAAAAAACTGCTTTGTCCACAAATTTCTTCGTCTGTATTTTCTAAAGAAATTGTAATCTTGGTTTTACAGTTGCTTTTTACCATAAAATAAAAGTTGCTTGCAGTTCCTTTTTCAATTGGTATACCACAATAACCAATGTTATAAATTTTTCCATGCGGTAAAAATAATACACGAAGAGCTGCTTTTCTATTTTGATTCAATGTATCAGTTGTTAACAACTCCATTTGAGCATTTTCTGAATACCACCCCGGTATATCTGTTGGCAAAACTGCTTCTGCCCATTCATCCATTCCTTCTCCATGATTAAAAGCGCCCGGCCAGTTATGCTCTGTAATGAAAATTTTCTGTTCTTTATCAGTTATACATCCCTCTGGAACAAGAGAATCTTCAAATGCACGATTTCGAATCATTTCAGGATAAAGACCACCATCTGCTGCATGATTGATATCTTCAAAAAATAGTCCATAAAATTCAGGTGCTGTCCTAAATTTCACCTTCTTCGTATGAATTGTGATTTCATTTTTCATTCTGCTTTACTCCCCTGCTCTATTTTTTACTTCCTTTAATTGTTTTGATCCATTTTCCACTTTTTAGTCGAAATACACACCATATAGCTTTTATCACTTGATCAATTTTAAGGAAAACATAAATCCAAAATGCCGACAAATGCCAGTAAAGCCCAGCTAATGCACCAAGTGGTATTGAAACAATCCACAAAAATAAAATGTCTGCAACCATCAAAAACTTAGTATCTCCACCACCACGAAGAACTCCTTTTGTCAAAATACTATTGGCAGATTGAAATACGATAATCAGTGCCATTGCATCCATTAACTGCCGTGCAATATTCTTTGTATGGTCTGTAATATTATAGGCTTGAATCATTGGTTCACTAATTGCTAAAATAATAAGACCGGCAACTATACCAATACTTACTCCGAGTTCCAAAAAAGTCCATGCCTGTTCCTGTGCCTTTCTTGTGTCACCTTTTCCAAGTGTATGACCCGTCACAATACAACCTGCATGGCAAATTCCTTGAATTAATACCGTTGATAGCTGTTGTGTTACAAAAGTAATCGAATTTGCTGAGACAAATTCCTTGCTGATTCGTCCCATTATCATAGCGACCACTGTTGTTCCCAATGCCAATAGACCATCTGACACAAACACTGGAACACTTACCATAATGTATTCATGCAATATGCTGATACACTTCATTCTTAAATCCTGCACACAATATTGTATTTTCGAGTCCCGTGTAAAAAAATAACCAACAATGACTGCAAACTCGAAAAGTCTGGCAAAAAGTGTTCCAATTGCGGCACCTTCTATTTCCAATCTTGGTGCTCCAAGCTTTCCAAATATGAATACATAATTAAAGAATACATTGATAAAAAATGCACCAATAGAAGTATAAAGAGGGAGCTTAACCTGTCCAACGCTTCGCAAAACAATCGTACATGTCAATGAAAATCCCTGTAAAAGAAAAGTAGCCCAGATCCACCTATAATAAAGAAGTCCTTGTCCAATTACCTCTTCATCTGGTGTATACATTCTCATAAGCAAATTAGGACTAATAATTGCAGGAATCATAAAAAGCAGCGCAAGCCCAGCGCAAAAGCGAAGCATCAGCGTAACTGTATGCTTCAACGCTGTCATATCCTTCATGCCCCAAAATCTGGCGGTTAGTACACTTGCCCCCATTGCAATTCCCATACAGCAGATATGATACAAACTTATGTATTGATTTGCCAATGAAACACCCGATAACACTGTTTCACCAAGCGATCCAACCATAATGTTATCCATCATATTTACACCTATTGTAATTATACTCTGAAGAGAAATCGGTATGGCAATTGCAATTGTCTCTCGATAAAATTCCTTGTCTTTTACAAATAGTTTCACAAGCTGCCCTCCATTTTTCTCAAATCATCTTCATATTTCAGCTAATACTAATTTTACTTTACTATTTTTCATAACTGATTTCATATCTCAGCTTCATCAATGGATCAATCGCAATCTGTGTTTCTTCACATTTATCAGTAAAATTCATCTTCATTGGTTTATCTGCTGTAAATGCATCCCACTTCGGAAGTTCCTCTCCAAAATTTGTTACACCATTCGGATCTGTATTCTTCACAAAGTTCATCCAGTAAGAATTAATATATCGTGCCATATCATAGGATTTTCCAGTGAACGGTCTCCACATTCTTGCAAGCGCATCATACGCAAATGCAAGCTCGGCTCCATGGTAAGCGCCCGGATTATCCTCACCCGGAATGTCACAAGCAAATTCATAAATATACGTACGATGACCTTGACTATTTCTCACAAATGCCCCCATAATGGTTGAAGCTACTAATGTCATATACACATCCGTTTCTCCTAATTTTTGTACATCTTCATCTGTGTGGCAATTCGTTATTTTCAAGAATTCATCTTTTTTATCACCATATAATTCTGCCACTTCCAAGTACTCCTTCATATTGGTAAGGCTGCTTCCTGAAAGACGATTAAACATTTTTAATTCATCCTTTGTATATCCAAATATAACAGGACGCTCTCCCCAATGATCCCTTACCATTGCCTCAACTGGTGTCTCTTTCATAAAAATATGATCAATTGGTGGTGTAAAACCATAACTTAGCCCAGCGGATGCCAATTTTTTCTGAAGTTCATGAAGTTTCAATGCTGGACACGCTCTTGCCTCTTCAAGATTATGAAAACCTGCCTTCTCAAAAAATTCTTTACCTGTTTTTTCTGCTTCTTCCAATGTACAAACCCAACTCTTAGAATCCGTATCAGAAAAATCCATAATAATTCCACTCTGAACAATTGCTGCCCGAAATGCACCTTGCGCCATCGGACTCGACAATTGCGCTAACACACTTCCTGCACCTGCGCTCTGACCTGCAATTGTAATTTTTTCCGGATCACCTCCGAATGCTGCAATGTTACGACCAGTCCACTTAATAGCTGCTAACTGGTCCAGATATCCATAATTTCCCTTCGGCTCATCTGGGTGTTCAGCGGATAACCATGGGTGTGAAAGGAATCCGAGAATACCAAGTCGGTATGCAACCGCTACTACCACAATACCTTTTCTAGCTACATGCTCCCAATCAAATTCAATTTCATATGGATATCCGCCCATCAAACCGCCGCCATGAATATAAACTAATACCGGAAGCTTTTCGTTTCCTATTTTTGCAGGTGTAAACACATTCAAGTAAAGACAGTCCTCTGACATTTCAAATTCTGGACCAGCCGGATGAAGTTCCTTCGTCCAAAATTCTTTTGGGTCAAGTCCAGGGACATCCTGAATAGACATTGGTCCATAATTATCTGCTATACGTACACCATCCCATTTTTCAACTGGCTGAGGAGCTCTCCATCTCAAATCGCCTATTGGCGGCGCAGCATATGGAATGCCCTTAAAAACCGTAATTCTTGGATCCCATCCAAAACATCCTTGTAATTCTCCTGATTCAATCGTTACTCTTCTTTTATCCATTATTACTCCTTTCTGCAAAAAGGGACTGCCAGATAGCCCTGCGTCCCTTTTCTTTATAGTTACATTTATTTAAAATTTATAAATTGATTCACTTTTATTATTTACCCAAAAATTCATCATACTGCTTCTGCATCTCTTCAATAATCTCGTCAATACCATTTTCCTTCAATTCTTCATTGAATTTTTCCATTGCTGAATCCACATCTACCTGACCATACAGCAAAGCATCTCTATATTCTGCGACTGTTGCTGAACAAGCTGCATACTGATCATAAACATTTGCCGGATCAAATACAAATCCCATTGCCTTAGAATATTTATTTTCTGGATTTGTCCAGCAAGCTGTCATATCCGTAAAGTATGTTTTCAACGTTGTATTAAACGGAGCTCCCAGACACTCATTTGGATAAAACCACGGGCAATCCAAGTTCCAACCAACATTGCTCGAATCAACACCCTCTGGATACCATGCACAACCATTCTCATCAAGTTCATATGTCTCGCCTTCAATTCCAAGTGCAAGGAATCTGGCAACCTTCTCATCAGTATATAACAAATCAAGAAGCTTCATTGCTGCATCCGGATTCTGACAGGTTGATGATATATTCCATCCATTATAAACAGTAGAATTCGTTCCCACAAAATCATTCAACTGAAAAATAACCATTTCATAGTTTTTAATCTGTGCACTCATTAATGCTGCAGCATAATCAACTGAATACGCCTCAAACATGCCTCCACCTGCAATTCCATCTTGAACATAGCCTGCCATCATACCTGTATTGTTTAGTGGATCATCAATATAATATCCATTGTCTGCCCACATCTTGCACTTCTCGCAATACGCACGAAATTCATCTGTCTCATAATAATTTACGATTGTATCTTGATCAATACCTTGATTTAAAAGAACACCAATCCAATCTGAAAATCCTAAATTATCAATTCCCTGATAAGACGTTACTGTTGGATCCGTCAACCAACATAATTCCGGATGTGCTGCTTCTGCCTTTGCTAATATGTCTTCGAATTGTTCTTCTGTAATTTTTTTGTCGACCAAATCCATCACGCCAATCTCTTCTGCGATATCCTTACGCATCGTATACACCTGAAAATTACCAAAGGAATCTGCCGCCGGCATTGAATACTGTTTTCCATTTACCTGACAAGTTTTATAAACACTTTCCGGAAACAGCTCCCACAATTCCGGATACTGATCACGATAGTCATCTAATGCGATTACCTGATCATTATTTACCATATCTGTCACAGATGAATAAAATCGCCAACAGAATAAATCAATTCCATTTTCACTATCTGTCAATAATAGCGTAAGCTGAGTTGCTCTGTCACCAAATGCAAGTGGTACCAAATCTGCCTGTACTCCTGCATCAATTGATACCAAATACTCATTCAATGCATCTTCAATCATTTGTTCCTTCGCTTCTTCACCTGTACTGGAAACCACCTCCATCTTCACAACCGGCCACTTTGATGGATCATCATTTTCTTGTGCTGCCATTGCCACACTTCCAGTTCCCGCAGATACCATCATTGCAGTTACCGCTGCCATTGCCATCATTTTCTTTCTCATAAGAGCCTCCTTTTTACGACTATTGTTGATTTATTTTTAACTAACTACATTCAACCTTTTACGCCACCGATTACAATACCCTGAACAAATTGTTTTTGAAAAAGTGGATAAATCATAAGTATTGGAAGCACCGACACAACTGCAATTGCCATACGAAGTCCAAGTGATGGTACTGAAGAAGCCAGCGAGGTTGATGCTGCCTGAGAGTTCTGTTTCAAAAACTGAATATTATTCTGCATAGTATTCAACACATTTTGAATCGTATACAATCTTTTATTACGAATCAAATAATAAAGTCCATTTACCCAATCATTCCAATATCCAAGTGCAGAAAATAACGTTACCGTTGAAATCATCGGTTTGGAAAGCGGGATACAAATATCAAACAGCATTCTCACCTGAGAACAACTATCCATTTCGGCCGCTTCCAAAATTTCCTGTGGGATATTACTTGTTAAAAATGTTCTCATCAAAATAATATTAAACGCATTCATCAACAGATTTGGTAAGAGAAGTCCAAATATTGTCTCACTAACCTTAAATACCTGAGACCAAATAATATAACTTGGAATCATTCCTCCTGAAAAAAGCATCGTAAAAAATACATAAAATGAGAGTAAATTTCTTCCCGGCAAATCTTTTTTTGAAAGCAGATATGCAAAAAACAATGTCATAAATAGATTTAATATTGTTCCTATCGCGGTCACCAACAACGTCATTCCATATGCTCTTAAAATACTATCACCACTTGCAAATAAATAACGATACGCGCTGAAATCCAGATCTCTGATTAAAAACGAATACCCCTTTGCTGTAATAGTAGATTCCTTTGTCAAAGATGAAACTAAAAGAAGTACAAATGGGAGCAAACACATCACTGACAACAGCACCATTATTATATTTGCAAAAATACGAAAACCTTTTCCTCTTCCTGCCATACGATTCCTCTTTTCTTATCCGACCCACACTCTATTTTAAAACAATGCACTGTCCGGATCTATTTTTCTAACGCCCAGATTTGTTCCCATTACAAATACAAAACCGAGAACAGACTGCATAAAACCTGCTGCAAGTGATCTTCCTACATCATGATCTTCCATAAAGGTCTTATATACAAATGTATCAATCGTAGTTGTCGCTTCACGAAGCATTCCTGAATTCATCGGCACCTGGTAGAATAACCCAAAATCCGTAGAGAACATTCTTCCGATTGCCATTACTGTTAAAATAATTACGGTTGGTTTCAGCAATGGCAATGTGATCCTTGTAATTTGCTGCCAAGTACTTGCTCCATCCACAACAGCTGCTTCGTAATACGATTTATCAAATCCAATAATAGTTGCAAAATACACAATACTTTGGAATCCAAACCCTTTCCATAAATTTACAAAAACAAGAATGTATGGCCAATATCCAGCCTCGGTATACCAATTCACATCCTTCATTCCAAGCGGTTCTAAAATTCCTTTATTCACGAAACCATTCGAATTTGAAAGGAATGCAAATACGATATATCCTACAAGAACCATGCTGACAAGATGAGGAATTAAGATCAAAATCTGATAGCAATTTCTCGCTTTGATGCTGTGAATTTCATTCAATAATATTGCAACAAAAATAGCAACTATCGTTCCCAAAATGATAAATACTACATTATACCCAATTGTATTGCGGAACATAACTTTTGCCCATTTTGAACCAAATAAATAGGTAAAGTTCTTTAATCCACACCACTCACTTTTAAATATTCCCTTTGAAAAACTGTAATTTTTAAATGCAAGAATCAATCCCGTCATCGGCATATAATTATTGATAAACAGATATACTATGCTTGGCAATGCTAAAAGATACAGATATTTATATTTATGTATCCTTTTTCTCACAGAAGTTTTTTGATATCCGACATTTTTACTGCAAGTTGATTGTTTCATCAAGCAACTCCCCCTTTCTGTTAGTAGCTTTATTATACGAAACTCTTTTTTTCAAAACTATCAAAAATCTGACCATTTCTATTCGATTTTCTGCACATAGTAGATAAGAGCTGCCCATTTTTTATAGGCAGCTCCCATCTATTCTTGTTTTTGTCGATATTCGGTTGGTGTATACCCAACGATTTGGTGAAATGTATAAGTGAAATTACTATAATTTCCATACCCTACATTTTCGGCTATTAATGTTACAGGTAATGTTGTTGTCGTTAAAAGTATCTTTGCAGCTTCTATTTTTTCATTTATAATATATTTTTTTAAGCTCACTCCTTTTACCTTTTTAAAAACACGACTCAAATATTCCGGAGTAACACCAATCAGATCCGCCAATACTCCAACACTTATATCCTTTTCAATATTTTCTCTGATATAAGAGACTACACGCTCTACAGGATTTTGTTCTTCTCTTCCCATGAGCCTACGTATTTTTTCAAGTACTTTTGATATCATTTCTTTGAATTTTTCAGTATCATCAAAACTATACATAAAATCATAGTAAGAATAATTCTGATCAAATATATCATTTGTGCTGATTTTTTCTTCTGCTACTTTTCTTAAAATTAGCTCCGATATCCTGCTGTGAAGTTTCATTAAAAAATTCCGATCCACATCTTTTTTCATTACATGATAATCCAAATAAGCAAACAAACTTTGACGAAACTCTTCTAAACGATCCCTATTCACCAGCATTCTCCATGAATTAAATTGAATGTCAAAAGAATATTCTGCAACTTTCTCTCCCTTATCTCCCACAAAAAATACGCTACCTACATGTGTAACATTTTCATAAACCTCCTTCAAAAGATTCTTTGTTTGTCCACGAATCATTGATATATCGCAATACGATGTATAATAAATTGCCAGTTCCGTCCCAGTCACCTTATTATAAAGCACGCGAAAATTATTCAAGTAATCAGCAATTACAGGAAGTTCCCTCTTATTGCCTTCACAAAAGCGCAGCAGTACAAAAACACTTCCTGAAAGATCACTTCTCAAAAGAATAATCGGTCGAATATCAAGTTCTCCCATAACTTCCTCAAATATATTATAATAAATTTCCCTCAAAATATCCTTATCTTTTTCTTTCCATACACTTTTAGTCTTTAACACCTGAACATAAACGACACAAAACAATGTATCTTCCTCAAGCGTCCTTGTACGCTGTTCAATAAGACTAGTCAGATATTTTTTATTCTCTGTTAATCCCTGCAAATAACGTAACGAATTTCCTTCAAGGATATCTATCTCATTGTCAATCAATAATTTTCTGCATTGGAAAAGTTTCTTATTTTTTGCTTCAAGTGTAACCTGCATGATTGCGCGATTCACAACCTGAAAAAGTTCTTCCTTTGCTACAGGCTGAAGCAAATAATCAAAACTTTGTATTGAAATTGCTTCCTTCATATATGCATAGTCTGAATGTGCAGTTAAAAAGATAAATTTACTATCAGGATATTGTTTCAATACCCACTTTGCGAACGTAATTCCATCTTCTTGCGGCATCACAATATCACATAAAAAAATCTGTATTTTCTTATGTTCCAAAATTTCGCGTGCCTGGTCAGCCCCTGATGCTATAAGTATTTCGTCAACTGGTAGCTTCATTTCCAAAAGCTGATCATACACCCCCTGTCTTATCAATTGCTCATCATCAATTATTAATATTTTCATCACTATCGTCCTCTTTTACAGGTATTGTCATTTCAACTACTGCTCCACTATATGGTGCATTATAA
>NZ_JAXWCK010000002.1:0-4832 GCF_037349415.1 Anthropogastromicrobium sp. | reverse complement strand
CAGCCAAAGGTAGTAATATGAACTGTTAAGTTTCTTCCTAACTCTTCTGACTTTCTTTTCACATACTCTCTGCTTTTTGCCATGAAATAGAGCTGTCTGTTTGGTTCCATCTCCGGTGCCAAGGTGTTTGTATCTACCATATTGATGTCAATTCCGGTTAAATCGGAAACGTTTCTCAAATCTATTAAATCCATGTTATTCCTTTCAAGGGTTGGTTGTTTTGACTTTTTTGCCCTTCAAATGGCAGAAAAAGATATATTGTATATTACACTCAGCAATTTAAAATGTCAAGTTGATTTCTTACGCCTCCCAGTTAATTAACGAACGGCCCTTCGGCGAGTGACTTTGTCGGTGTCCCTTGTTCCCGCGGCGCCTTCTACACACCTTTTTATCTTAGTTACTGCGTAAGCCCGCTCCCACACGGGCACGCCTCGTAAAGCACAGGTCGCCTCAGTGCCTCCGCCAAGGTATATGCATCTCATCGTAGTCATCCACCAATGCATCTTCAAGAATAATTACCCTCAACGCAATTTCAATTCTTGCCTCTGCAAGGGAGGCGATAAGTTGAAAACACCATCGAACAATTATATCTCTATTTCAATTCACGCCTCCGCGAAGGAGGCGACAAAACTATACAATTTACATTGTAAAATACACAGTAACTAATTTACATTTTCTGTAAACTTTTCTACTGCCATATTCAAATCTTCAGTGGCTTCCTTAATAGTAATATATAAGGAAGCCACTACCGCGTACACCAAATGATACCGGGACATTCTTATTTCAACTCACAGCTTCTGTAAAGAAGCTGACCGCAATAATTACTTCAAAAAGAATTTATTCAAGGCTTCTTTTCTTGTAATTATTGCATATATTATATTTATTTTACATTCACTCAACCATTTTTGCAACTAGTTTTCTTGCATTTTTTTGTGCGGATGCTCGCTCACTCCTATTTTTTTCCATATGTCATCTCTTCTTCTGCCGCTATTGGTAACTTATCTGTTTCTTCAAAATTATATACATTGACATTTTGTTTTATTGGTGTAAAAGCACTTCCAATGCCAAAATATTTTTCAAAAAACAACTTTAATTTTTCAATAACGGTCTGCTTTTTCTTTGCTCTTCCTCCACCAAAACGTGAAATTGGAGGCATGAGTTTATCTATATCAACTCCTGCTGTTCGAATTTCTCCATCGCGAAAAGCATTTTCCATAAATCTATACGTTTCTTCTTCCTTTAGTCGTTCCTCCTTGATAACCATATCTAAATCATACTTTCTTTGCACTGCTATGTAATCATGCCATTCGTTCATAATATCATCTACATCATTGATTCCAGCTATAAAGTTTTCAATAAGCTGCTTTTTACTGCGTAATTCTGGACTGGCATCTATCGCCTTATTGATCGTTATCAATACTTCCTTATCCTCGCAATGTGTATCATGATATTTTTTCACAAGCATAAGAATATAATCGATGTTAATTTCTATCTGCCGAATTAATTCAATTTCAAAGATCACATCATCTGTAATATCCGTGCTTTCTCGACGCTTGCGTTTCCATTCATCACGCAAATCCTGATAACGCCCCAAATAGTCCTGTAAATCTCTCTCTGAAATCAATTCATTTCCTTTAAAATCATCAAAAGAAAGCAATAAGTTTCTCATACGAAGAATCGCACCGAAAAGAGCAATAAATTCTTTCTGGTTCTGCTCTCCGACAATCTGTGGTTCTGAAACTGGAAACTTTTCTTTCAAATCTGCCATCATATCTATATAACCTGGCATCTTTTTACCATCAACAGATTCATAACCATAATAGTAGTCTTTAAAACTCTGCATCAGAACAATGCCTCCAGCATTCTTATCTCCAAACAGAGAAATTGCACTATCCACCCGCTTTTGCAAATTTCGAAAACATACGATATTTCCAAATGTCTTAATCGAATTTAAGATACGATTGGTACGAGAAAAAGCCTGTATCAATCCATGCATTTTCAAATTTTTGTCGACCCACAGCGTATTCATAGTTGTAGCATCAAAGCCAGTAAGGAACATATTAACTACAATCAAAATATCCAATTCCTTATTCTTCATACGAAGGGACACATCTTTATAATAATTCTGAAATTTGTCACTTGAAGTATCATAGTTCGTATGGAACATTTTATTATAGTCTTTAATGGCTTCTTCCAGAAAATCCCTAGATGGTTGATCAAGTGCTGAGGTATCTTCAGAATTTTCTTCATCCAGAATTCCATCCGATTCTTCTTCATTTGCTCCATAACTAAAAATGGTTGCAACACGCAGTCTCTTTGTTTGATCTTCTGCCATTTGCTTTTTAAATTCCTGATAATAGAGCTTTGCCATCGGTACGCTTGATACTGCAAAAATAGAATTAAAACCACTTATACGCTGTTTCTGCTTAATTTCTTCTACCCCATCTCTCTTAGCCGAAGCCACCTCTGCTATATTCGTGAGTGTATTATATATGTATGTTTTATCCCCTCGATACGTTTTCTGGTCAAAATGCTCCAATATATACTGCGTCACCATACGGATGCGCTCAGGAGCCATCATAACTTTTTCACGATTGATATCCCAAACCATTTCATCTGTGATTTCTTCCTCTACATCCATTGTTTTTATGTAGTCAACTCGGAATGGAAGAACATTTTTATCATTAATCGCATCCACAATCGTATAGCTGTGAAGCTGATCGCCGAAAGTTTGAGCAGTAGTAATGAGTGCTGGATTCTTTGCTTTTCCCGAATTAGTAGAGAAAATCGGTGTTCCCGTAAATCCAAACAAATGATATTTCTTAAAATTCTTTACGATAGCCGTGTGCATATCTCCGAACTGGCTACGATGGCATTCATCAAAAATAATGATGACATGTTTCATATAGACTTCATGGCCAGGATTCTTTTTTATAAAGGTAGCTAATTTTTGTATTGTGGTAATAATAATATGTGCATCTGGATCCTCTAACTGGCGTTTTAATATCGCGGTCGATGTATTGCTATTAGCAGCTCCTTTTTCAAAACGATCATACTCTTTCATTGTCTGGTAGTCCAGATCTTTACGATCAACCACAAACAACACTTTATCAATATATGGTAACTTTGATGCTAATCTTGCCGTTTTAAAAGAAGTTAATGTTTTTCCAGAGCCTGTAGTATGCCAAATATAGCCACCACCCTCAACGCTGCCATACTTTTTATAATTATTCGCGATTTCAATGCGATTTAAAATCCTCTCCGTAGCCGTAATCTGATATGGGCGCATAACCATCAACATATTCTCAGACGTAAAAATACAATACTTCGTAAGAATATTCAGAATCGCATGTTTTGCAAAAAACGTCTTAGTAAAGTCAACAAGATCTGGAATCACACGATTTTTCGCATCTGCCCAAAAGCAAGTAAACTCAAAGCTGTTGCTCGTCTTAGTTTTACTGGAACCTTTCTTCTCGTTTTCTTTCTCTGCATTGCGTCTAGTACTATTGGAATAATATTTCGTATTGGTACCATTCGAGATAACGAAAATTTGAATATACTCATATAACCCAGAACCTGCCCCAAAAGACTCTCTCTGATAACGATTTATCTGATTAAATGCCTCACGAATAGCAACACCTCTGCGCTTCAGCTCAATATGAACAAGGGGTAAACCATTAACCAATACTGTAACATCGTAACGATTATCATGTTTTGCGCCATCATCTGTACTAACCGCGTACTGATTGATTACTTGCAGCCTATTATTATGGATGTTCTTTTTATCTATTAGTGTAATATTTTTAGAAGAACCGTCATCACGCGTCAGAACTTGAATATTATCCTCTTGTATCTTGCGAGTCTTTTCCACGATATGCTCATTAGGATTCGCAATCGCATTTTTGAAAAAATTCTCCCACTCTGTATCAGAGAACTGATAATCATTTAGTTCTGATAGTTTCATACGGAGATTCTCAATCAGATCTTTCTCTGTATGAATCGGCAGATATTCATATCCCTGTTCACAAAGCAATCGAATAAATTCCTGCTCTAGTTGCGCTTCACTCTGATAGCTATCAGAACGCTTTTTAACTGGCTCATATTCTGTAACAACGGTATTTTCCGATGTTTCCGCTACAATGTTAAAGTATGGCATAATCTTGCCTCCCTACTTTTGTAATTCTTTAAAAGACAATAACTTATCTCTGTAATATTCATATTGTTTCTTACGTGCTTCAATTTCTGCAGGAAGCCCTGCTGACAGATCATTACAAAGAGCGTCAAAGCGATCGAGAATTTCAACAATACGTTTTTGTTCTTCAAGCGAAGGTAATGGGATCCTAATATTTGATAACGCTTCACTGCTCACGTGCGGAACTCCTGCACCACGCTTCATACTATTCAATACCATCTCTATATTTTTCAGCACATAATATAAATACTTCGTTGTTGAAAGCCCCTCAACTTCTTCATATCCAAATCCATCTGTCACAAATATCGGTTGATTCCAATAAGAAACAAACCCTGCAGATGCACCACTACGTGCAATAACCACAATTTCTCCATCATGATTAGAACGATCAATATAATATGCTGGCTCTTGTCCTCCTAATATAACGGGAATCGTTCCTGTTTTTTCATTTTTCTTTGTGATATATTCTCCCCTGAAAACTTTTGCAACAGACGATAAAGGTAGCACAACGTAACCAAACACATACTGAAGGAGCTTAATTGCGCTCAGCTCTGATCGGATCGGTCCGTCCGTCCGTCCGTCCGTCCGTCCGTCCGTCCGTCCGTCAAGAGCATGTCACCCTTTTCAGCAAATGTCAATA
>NZ_JAXWCK010000001.1:0-3823 GCF_037349415.1 Anthropogastromicrobium sp. | reverse complement strand
GAAGAAGAAAGCTCAAGTGAGGAAGAAAGTTCATCCGAAGAAGAAAGCTCAAGTGAAAAAGAAAGTTCATCCGAGAAAGAGAGTTCATCTGCGCAGGAAAGTTCTTCGGAGCAGTCGACCTCATCACAGGAATCAAGCAGTGAAGAGCCAACAAAGCCAGAGGAGTCAAGCGGTGAGCAGACGAGTGCAGAGCAGACGAGTGCAGAGCAGCCGACAGGTACCGAGCCGTCATCGGAAAGTCCATCTCAAAGCTCATCTTCAGAATCGTCTGCGGAGCAGTCAAGCCAGGATCAGTCAAGCACAGAGGAATCTAGTCCAGAGCAGTCAAGTTCAGAAAATCCGAGTACGCAGCCAAGTGAGGAATCAACGCCAGAACCTACCACGGCGCCTGATCCGACAGGCGCAAATGGAGAACAGCTGATTGGAAAGGAAATTACAAAAGTAGAGCAGGCAGCAAGCGGTGATGGAAGTAAGCAGTCACCATATTTGTTCCTTTGCGGTGCTGATGCAAAGCTTGATAATGCACTGATCCGTAAGCTTGTAAGTGAGAAAAAATATGCAACAATTCGTTTTTATAATGAGAGTGGAATGCCGGCGTATGATCTTGACTTATCAAAGATGATTCTTTCTGAGGATGATAAGCCGATTATTCACACACATAATTATATAGAAGAAAGTCGCACAGAGGCCACATGTTTGTCGCCGTCAATTGTAACATATCGCTGCGACGGATGCGGTGATGGCTACATTGTGCAGGAGGGTGAAAAGGCAGATCATATATTTGTAGATATTGTAAATAACCCTGCAACATGCGTGACAAAGGGCTATCTTGTTAGACAGTGTTCAGTATGTGGTGTGATTGAAACGCAGCAGACTGACCCAGATCCAAATGCACATCAATATGTATTGTATTATGATGGCGGCACGACAAGTCCGTGGAATTATTACCAGTGCAGTGTGTGTGGTGCAACAAAGACAGAGGCAAATCCTAATTATGTGCAGCCAACAATGCCATCTTCAGAACCATCGACAGAGTCTGGCACACAGAGCGCATATAATATCACAGAGGAGCGCACGGCAATGTTGGCAACAGCATCTGTACGTCATACATTGACGGCGGCGGGCAGTGGAGATGGAGACGGTAATGGATCCGCACCAGCCGATATCTCACTTCCAACATTCCAGAATGAGGATTTTAGCGGCTACACAGCAGAAGAACTTGCGAAGGAGATTCAGTCTCAGAAGGAGAGTCTGCGTGATATGGATTTGGAGCGCAGAAAGTTAGAGCTTGAATATGCAAAGCAGCAAAAAGAGCTGGCAAAAAGCGCAACTATCTGCAGTACCGTAAAGGGAACAGTAGAAGAACTGCAAAATATGGATGATATTGATTATTCGAAGCCGTTTGCCGTTATTAACGGAGGCGAAGGATATTACGTTCAGGGAACTGTCACAGAGGATCTTCTTGATACTTTTGTGCCGGGAATGAATATTTCATGTAGCAGCTGGGTGAATGATTCATCAATTTTCTGTACAGCGGTAGTAACAGAAGTTTCTGAGTATCCAACCACAAATACGATGGGAGGCTCACAGAATCCAAATCTTTCATATTATCCGTTTGTAGCATATATTACGCCAGAGGATGGAAAGGGACTTACAAATGGCGCTTATGTTGATATCAGCCTGACGACTCAGGGTGATTCTGATTCTCTTTATATAAGTCAGATGTATGTCAAGAAAGAAGATAATCGTTACTTTGTCTATGCGAGAAATCAGCAGACTGGTCTTCTTGAAAAGCGCTATGTCACGATTGGAAAGAGTCTGTATGGCAGCTATTACCAGATCAAATCAGGATTAACAAATGATGATATGATTGCAGTACCATTTGGAAAGACTGTAAAGGAAGGTGTTAAGACAACAAGTGAGTATGGTGATGACAGCAATGGACAGATGGAGCCAGGTATGGATCAGGATATGGATGCAAGCATGTATGACAATGGAATGATGTACGATGCAAGTATGGCAGATGATGGCATGATGTACAATGCAAGCATGGCAGATGATGGGGAGGTGGATCAGTAAATGTTTGAAAATATACGATTATCCTTTCAGGGAATCTGGTCACATAAACTGCGTTCATTTCTGACAATGCTTGGCATTATCATAGGTATTGCAGCCATTATTGCGATTGTTTCTACCATAGAAGGAACAAATGAATTAATCAAGCAGAACATGATGGGCAATAATCGTCATACGGTAAAGGTTCAGCTGTCACAGGATGATTACACATATGAGATCAGCACATGGAATCCATCACCAGAGGGTGTGCCGCTTTTTGATGAGGATACGCGTCAGGAGATTCTGCAAATTCCAAACGTGCTGCGTGCTGCATTTTATCAGGTGCGTTCCGAGTATAATAGTGTTGTTTTTTATAATAAGCAGTCATTAAGTAGTTGTACGGTGCTTGGCATTGATCAATATTATTTTGGCACGGCAGGCTATCAGATAATGCAGGGGCGTGAAATTATTCAGGAGGACAGCAAAAAAAAGCGTCAGGTGGCAGTTATTGATGAGTCAGTTTTGCGTACATTGTTTCCAGATGAAGATCCAATTGGAAAAACAATTGAGATATATGGAGAACCATTTACAGTAGTGGGTGTATGTACGCAGGTTGGCCAAAGCGAACTTGTTATTAACTCAGAGGAAGAATACTGGACATATTATCAGGGTGGTTCCTCAAGTGGTAGTATCTATATTCCAAAGGGCGTGTGGGGAACAATCTATAAGTTTGACGAAGCACAGAATCTCGTTTTGCAGGCAAGCGGAGCAGATGAGATGGCGGCAGCAGGAAAGGCTGCAGCAAATATCATGAACCAGAACATGAATGTGTCTGATTCAAGTATTAAATATCGCTCAGAGGATCTGATGCAGCAGGCAAAGCAGCTGCAGGATATGCAAAGCTCTACTAACAGCATGTTAATCTGGGTTGCATGCATCTCCCTTCTTGTCGGAGGAATTGGTGTCATGAATATCATGCTTGTCTCTGTTACAGAGCGCACAAAGGAGATTGGTTTAAAGAAGGCAATAGGAGCTAAAAAGGGCAGAATCCTCGGACAGTTTTTAACCGAGGCGGCAATCCTTACCAGTATGGGCGGACTTTTGGGTGTAGCAGCAGGAATCGGACTTGCAGAGGTCATCTCCAAGATGTCCTCTACACCAGTTGCAATCAATGGTACATCCATCGTAGTATCAGTTGGATTTTCTACACTGATTGGAGTTGTCTTTGGTTTACTGCCGTCCATTTCAGCGGCAAATCTAAACCCAATTGAGGCACTTCGCCACGAATAAAGGTTTGAAAAGTAAATAAGTGATATTAGCAAAAATGAATACTTAAAATGAAAAATACCGGCTTCCAATCGTGAGATCTAATCATTGGAGGCCGATATTTTTTTGCTTTATTGAATCGATTCAATTGAAGTGGTTTTGCCAAGCAACTTTTTTAGCTTACCCTTAGTAGCCTCATCTGTAAAGGCGGCATCTACAGCGGTTAAAAGCATCTTTTCTTCCTGTGCAAGTGTGATACCAAGAGACTGAGCGTAGGCAAACTCATTTGCAATCGTTGTGCTTGAGATCGCTGGATTATCGGTATTTAAGGTGACTGCCAGTCCACGTCTTACAAAATCTGAGAGCGGATAAGACTTCATATCAGACACAACATTTGTCTGGCGGTTGCTGGTTGGACAAAGCTCAAGAGGAATCTGATTTTCTTTTAAAAGTGACAAAAGTGCATCATCCTCAAAGGCGCGCACACCATGACCGATTCGGC